>JABMNS010000029.1 GCA_013204445.1 Sphingomonadales bacterium | reverse complement strand
GCGCCGCCGATGTGGTCAAGCAATTGCGTATCCTGGCTGGTGGCTTACGGGGTCACATCGAGACCATCGATTGCACAGAGTTCCTAAAAGAGGCGTCGGCGCGATTGCGACGCCGATTTTTGTTAAATTTGGTGGGCGTTCGGGTGGAGTGCCGAGATCGTGCACTGACCATCGAAGCCGCTCCGGATCTTTTGCATATCGTATTATATAATTTGCTTATTAATGGGGTCGAAGCTGCGCTTAGAGCCAATATAGAAAAGCCAAGATTGATACTGCGCGCGAAGCAGCCGAGCACCAATTCCATAGTGATTGAAGTTATTGATAATGGTCCTGGGATCGACGTAAATTTGAAGGATCGGATATTTGAGCCTTTTGTTTCGGGCACGGCGGGGGGCTCGGGGCTCGGTCTGGCGATTTGCCGGGACGTGATGGAATGGCACGGTGGTGGCATAACTTTCGAAGATTCAGTGCCGCGAATCGGCGCTAAAATTAGCTTAACCCTTCCTCTAAAAGAGCGAGGGGGAGCGTAGATGGCTGATTCCATATACCTGGTTGATGATGATGTCGGCTTCCGGCGTTCGCTTGTGGCGATACTTGATTCCGTCGGGTTTTCCTGCAGCGAATGGGACACGCCACAAGACTTTATCGAGATTGATCAGTTCGATCGTCCGGGATGCATCGTGCTTGATTACCGCCTGCCGACCTTGTCCGGATTAGAAGTGCTCAAGAAAGTGCGCGAAAGGTCGTCGATCCCGGTGGTTCTTATAAGCGCGTATGCGGACGTCCGGCTCGCGGTTTCCGCCTTGCAGGGGGGCGCCGCCGGAGTGTTCGAGAAGCCGCTGGATGACAATGAGTTTCTCGGTTTTGTTGAGCGGTTATGTTTTGCGGATCGGGACCACGTGGCGAAATTGCAGGTGTGCAGGGAAACCCAAAAGACAATTTCCGGGTTGTCCGAACCCGAGCGCCAGGTCCTCGATTTGATGTTGCAAGGTCTCCCGAACAAAGCAATCGCGAGGGACCTTGATAAGAGCGTGAAGGCGGTTGAGCGCAACCGCCAAAATCTGTTGGCTAAATTCGCGGCCAAGACCACGCAGGAAGCGCTGCTTCGAGTTTCACGCTGTCCGATGGATAAAGTTTCTCCACTTACATGTAATTCATTGGGTTGTTTGCGCTCCCTTTGACCCCTGACTCTGAAAATACCGTTTAATCGCGCCATAAGGCGCGATGCTTAACTTTGGCGCATTCCCGAAGGGTAACCCCCGATAGATTACGGGGAATCCCGTAGCCGATATCGAATTTAGCGGGGTCGCTGCGGAATCTTTCCGGCTATGCCAAGTTTTTCCTTTCCGTATGCTACAGGCGTCACTTTGAGTGATGGATTTAATATTTACTGACAATAAGGGAGAAAGTTAATGGCTGTTGAAAAAATTAATGCATCGAGCAGTCTCGCCGAAGTCGTCGATCGCATCCTGGACAAAGGCGTGGTTGTTGACGCGTGGGTGCGCGTGTCGCTGGTCGGCATCGAACTTTTGGCGGTCGAGGCCCGCATCGTCGTCGCCGGCGTCGACACCTACCTCAAATATGCGGAGGCTGTCGGCCTGACGGCGGGCGCGCAGTCCGCTTGATTCCATCTTGGATATGGGGACCGATCCAAACTTCCGGGCCGGTCCCCATAGGTCCTTCTTCTTAATCTTCTAAAATATTTGGTGATGAGATGACCCTATCAAGCGAAATGACACGGCTGGCAGCCGATTTCGAACCGGCCCAGCAAGAACGCCTTGCGGCTGTCAAACGCATCCAAACCGGCGTTCGGCGCGATTTGGCTGCCGGGCGAGCGGCGTTGCGCCAGGCGACGGGTGCTCATGCAAAGGCCGTCGAGACCGACCTCGCCGGAATTTTTAGCGAAGCGGCGATCATTCGCGGCCGGACGGCGGATATGATCGATGACTTTGCCGCCGAGCGCGAAGACAATGCCGAGGCGCTGCAGGCGGTTCTCAAGGATTACATATCCGGCCTGGAGGCCGCGGTGGCAAATCTGTTGAGCGAACTTGCGAGTGCCAGAAAAAAAATGAGCTCGCGGGAAGCGGCGGCGCGGGCAGCTTATCTGCAGGGCGTCAAAAATTGTGTTCAGGCACTTTTGGCGGACGCGGCGACGTTCGTGGATGGCCTCAATAAGGATCGTGTGCGGGCCGGGAGAACCTGGCAGCAGCATACGCGGGCCATGCGCAAGCAGCGCGATGACGTGGCAAAGGCGACCGCTGCGAAGCCGGCTTCGAAGGCAAAAGCAAAAGCATCGGCGAAGACGTCCGGCGACTGAGAGTTTCACCCTAACCGTCGAGCCATCACTGGCGCTCAGGGTTGGGGTGATTTTCGGTGCAGGTGATCTGCTAGACGAATTGAAAGCTAAAATTCTATCGAGAACCAGAAGTATGCACCCCAGAAGTATGCACCCCAGAAGTATGCACCATGGCAGGACGAGAAACATGAAGCGATCCATGCAATTCCACCATCGCAATATTCGCTCCGCTGGGCGCGGGAGTGGCAGCGTCGAGATCACGCTGCCTGTCGATCTGGCTGTGCTGGAGGGTGTCAAGTGCGGCCTTGAGTTACGTGACGGCCTGATGCCGGTCGTGGTGCTGCGGCCGGATCTCGGGTTTCTCGTGACGATTTTCGAAGCGCTGTGGCAGCGGCTTGCCCTCGGACTCGAACCCATTGGTGATATTGGTGGATTTTCCGAAGGCGATTACGTTCTGGGTCTCTTTGCCGAGCGTGGCTTGGCCGACAGGCCTTGTCTCGCTTATGCGGATGCGCTTCTCGCCCGGCAATGCCCACGGCCCAAAGGGGCAAGCGGCGTCGATCTCCCGGAGCGCGCCCTGGAAGCTTATGCCCGGATGATTGAGGCCATGGCGACCGTCGCCGGGCAGCGGCTCGGCCTCTCACTCACCATGGCGTCGCTGCTGGGCAATCAGATTGCCTACACGGCAACTGGCGCGCCGGTGGCGAGCGTTGATGCTTTTGCACGCGGCGCGCTTGCCGACGTTTCGGGTGACGTCGGTTGGTGCGAGGGTGAACCGCTCGGCGAGAACCGCTGGCTTGCGGCACGGCCGACCCTGGAACGCCTTTACATGCGGTTAGCCGATTGGAGCGATGATGGCAGTGGTTTGCAGGAAGCGCGCGATCACTGGTACCGGGCCCGCCGGGTTGAGACCCGGGTGCAGACCCTGGGCACATAGTCCGTATTGGAAATGTTGAGAATTTTTTTGGGAGGCAAGGACCGACATGTCGACAGCTGTTCGTTCGGAGAACTTCGAAGGCATCACCACACTGATGCCGCGCGCGCGAACCGACTTCGTGCAAACCGAGAACGTGAAATCGGTGACGAAGCGGGCCCTGGCTTATCTCAACGCCGGCTACTCGGTGCATTTCCGGGGGCCGGCCGGTACGGGCAAGACGACCCTGGCCTTGCATACGGCGTCGCTGTTGGATCGGCCGGCGGTGATGATCGTCGGCGATGAGGAGATGGTCACCTCTAACCTGGTCGGGGCCGAGCATGGCTACAATTATCGCAAAGTGGTCGACCGGTTCATTCATACGGTGACCAGGATCGAGGAGAGCGCCGGCAAGCGTTGGACCGACCACCGGCTGACGACTGCCTGCCGGGAAGGCTTTACGCTGATTTATGACGAGTTCACGCGCTCAAGAGCCGAAGCCAACAACGTATTGTTGGGGGTGCTCGAGGAAGGGCTGCTGGTCTTGCCGGCGCAAAATCAGGATGAGCCCTACATCAAGGTGCATCCGGATTTCCGGGCCATTTTCACCAGCAACCCGCAGGAATATGCCGGGGTGCACGAGGCGCAAG
>JABMNS010000208.1 GCA_013204445.1 Sphingomonadales bacterium | reverse complement strand
ATCATGAACACTGCAATATTGGCACCAGCGGCTGTGCTGGTCATCTGGTCGCTCATCATGCTGTTCTGGATGGCAGGAACACGGCTTCCTGCGGCGAAGAAGATGGGCATCGACATTGTTGGAAAACCCGGTGGTCGCGGACCGGACTTCGATGTGCAAGTTCCCGATAAAGTCGCCTGGAAATCTCATAATTATACCCATTTGATGGAGCAGCCGACGCTGTTCTACGCCACGGTCGTGATTCTGGCGCTTGCCGATGCGGGTCATGGACTCAACCTCTATCTCGCATGGGCCTATGCCATCATCCGGATCATTCACAGCATTTGGCAAGCAACCGTCAATTTGGTGAAAGTCCGCTTTCTGCTTTTTCTAGCATCGACCATCTGCTTGTTCATCATGGCGATCAACGCCCTGTGGGCAGCGCTTTTCTAGCATCAAAACGTACTAAAATAACAACAATATAGCGGGAAAAATAACATGGAAAATAGCCCAATGCTGCAGCCGATGGTTGCTCTGATCTTGTGGACAATGCTGATGTGGCTTTGGATGTATGTCACGCGCATCCCGGCGATGAACAAAGCCAAAATCGATACCGTCAATCTGGTTGGTGGCAAAGCTGGTGATCTCGATGAACTTCTGCCACCGGAAGTTCAGTGGAAAGCGCATAATTATAACCATTTGCTTACAGAACCGACGCTTTTTTACGCGGTTTGTGTCGTTTTGATCCTGTCCGGCCAAGGACATGGGCTAAATCTGACCATCACGTGGATCTATGTCGGATTGCGGGTGCTGCACAGTCTTATCCAGGTCACCAGCAACCGCGTGCTCTTCAGGTTTACGGTTTTTGCGTTGTCGAGCCTATGCATTATCGCTTTGGCAATCCATGCGGCCATGGCGGTATTCCATTAGTTACGGCTCATCTGACGCGGAATATATTCAGCGATAGAGCCTGATTAAAGGGTGAAGCTGGAAACGAGCTCGACATGGGTCGACCATAAAAACTGCCCAACCGGCCAAACTTGCCGGAGCTTGTATCCGGCGTCGCAAAGCTGCTTTGCATCCCTTGCAAAGCTGGCCGGATTGCAACTGATATAGCAGATTTTTGCGACTTGTGATTGAGCCAGTTGCAGTATCTGTTCGCGCGCGCCGGCCCGGGGTGGATCGAGAATCACGGCATCAAAGCGATTGAGTTCTTCGACGCTCAGCGGCCGCCGAAAAAGGTCGCGATGCTCGCAGAATATCTGCCGGCTGGAATGATTCGCCGCCATTTTCAGCGCGCCCATCGTGTCGCGGGCCCCTTCCGCAGCATAGACTTTCTGATCTTGGCCAAGCGCCAGGGTGAATGTTCCCAAGCCGGCGAACAGATCCGCAACGAGGCGCGCGTCACCAACGGCTTCTAGCATTGCTGAAACCAGCACCCGCTGGCCATCCCGTGTGGGTTGTAAAAAGGCGCTATGCGGGAAGGCGACTGCCGTTCCACTGAAAGTGACCGTCAGCGGCTCAGGTTCCCACTGGGTTTCCGGGCCATAGCCGCCATCTACAGACAGGCGCGCCAGTCCGTTTGCCTTTGCGAAGGTGGACAAGGCCTCGCGCTGCTCCAACCCCTCTGGCTCATAATTGCTGATCAGCAGGTCAATCCCCTGATCGACCAGCGTCATTTCGATATTCATGTCATGCTTGCGGCGAGACGTCTTTTTCAGAAATGCCCGCAAGGGCGCAAGAAGATCGAACAGTTCGGACGCCATAATCTCGCATTGCTGGAGATCGACGATCCGGTGGCTGCCGGCGCCGCTGAATCCGAGCCGGAATTGATCGCCGAGTTTTGCCGCGCGCAAACTGGCGCGGATTCGGGTTTTCGGTTGCGAGATCTGAGGTGGGTGCAGCATTTGTGCCGCCAGCCCCTGGCCTTCCAGTGCGTAGGCTACCCGGTCGGTGAGAAACTGGATATAGCTCTCTTCATCAAGATGTTGCAGGCTGCAGCCGCCGCAAGACTGGAAATGCTGACAGGGGGCCTCGACATGATGCGGTCCGTTGATCAGGCCGCCGTCTTCATTGAGCCGGTCCAGTGGGGCGGAAAAGGCGACATGCCGACCATCCGAGGTTACACCATCCCCCTTCGCTGCCACACGAATAATCAGGTCGGGATCGGGAGACGCGGTCATAAACATTCCTGCAATGTGGCGGGGAGTTGGTCGATAAGCATTTCTGGCGTGAAAGTGGGGCCAGCCAGATGTGCGGCCCGGCTGTGCAGCCATTGGCCCTCACACGCCGCCTTATAACCACTGATGCCCGTTGCCAAGCGACTTGCGATGATTCCGGCCAACACGTCACCGGTCCCTGCTGTCGATAGCCATGGACAGGATAGCGCTGATATCGATGCCTTGTCGTCGGGGCTGACGATAACGGTAGCTGAGCCTTTCAGCAAAATATTGCATTGTGATTGCTCGGCCAATTGGAGGCTATCATCGATTCTATATTGCAAAGCGTCCGTCACCAGGCCGGCAAATTCTCCGGCATGCGGCGTTGCAATCGTCTCTGCAGAGCGCGTTTTCACAAGATCGCCAAACTGCGATGCTGTAACAGTCAGCGCATCCGCATCCAGCACCAGCGGTGCATTGGTGGCAAGCGCGGCGGTCAATAATTCCTTCGCCCGGTCATCGCGGCCCAGGCCGGGACCAATGACAATAGCCGAAATACGACTGTCTGACAGTTTTTTCTGGAGCTGAGCAATGTCGCGCACTATCTCCACCACGATGCTTGGGTGCGGCGCTTCAAAGCCCGGGGATGCAAAAATTTTGACATAGCCTGCCCCCGATTTTTGGGCCGCCATGGCCGTGAGTTGCGCCGCGCCATGCATCGCGCCAGCCACCACCGCAACCAAGCCACGACTATATTTATGATCTTGCGACGTCGGGCCGGAAAGCCAGGGCTTTGGGAGAATCCCAAAATTGCTCTCTGCTGCGACGCCGATATCTATCCCGACCAAATGTCCCATTTTCGATCGTGCCGGTTCCAGAAAATGGGATGGTTTGAAGGCCCCCAAAGCGATGGTCATATCAAATCCGGGAATATCGTTGAGACATGTACCGTGATCGGATTCGACGCCGCTCGGCAAATCGATCGCCACCCGCCGCTTTGCTGCTGCTGACAAACGTAAAAAATGATCGAACCATTTATCGCCAACGGCGTGGGCCAATCCCGTGCCAAAAAGGCAATCGACAAATTGCGGCGCAGGCTGCGCATCAGCCAGTGCCAGTGTTTTTCCCCGCCACAGTGATTTTGCATGGCGCGCCGCGTCGGTCTTCGGTTCGTGCGGTGCTGCGACGCATACATCGACGCCCTTTTCGAACAGCCACTGGGCAATAACATAACCATCCCCGCCATTGTTACCCGGACCGCACAGCACCAGTGTCGGTAGATCAAAGGAAATCCGCCAGATCATTTGCGCCGCGCCCTGGCCGGCCAGACGCATCAATTCCTGAACCGACACGCCTTTGTCTATCAAAGCCTGTTCCGCCAGCTGCATTTCAACGGCGGTCAATATATAGCCTTGGTTGAGCAAGCGCGCCTCTAGTTTCCGGCTTGCGCCGGGCCTTTGCTGGTTTCGGGAGCAATTTCAGCTTTCGCGTCGGGCTGTGCACCAGGTTTGATCTGCGCTGGCAGCAGATATTTGTCGGGACCAACACTGACCAATATCTGGCCATCCTGGACAATCGATATATTCGCCTGGTCAAAACCATCCGCGGCTTCCAGGCCACGGCCGTCGGTCAGCACGTTGAACCGGCGAAACCCGCCATCGGGGTGACGAATGATCATCGTCACCCTGCCCTCGCCGCTCAACGGTTCGGTGAAACAGTCGCGGGTGAAGTCGCTATCGCCATTGATGGCGCATTTTATTTTACCGTTATCGCCCGCCTGATCCGCTGCGCGCTGTTCCGCATCTGCAAGCACGGCATTATCCGGGCGGTTCTCGCAGGCGGTCAGCAGCAGGGTCAGGCCGACAATATTAGATGTCCGCATAGACATGTTTTTCTGCCTTGGCTCCGGGATGGGTGACCGCCCCCTGATAGGCCGGCCCGACATTTTGCGCGTAGCGCCACACCGCCCCGGAACCATAATCGGTTTCGCGTCGCACAAATTTTTTCCGGCGCTCTGCTAGCACGGCCTCATGGACTTCCAGATCAATGATGCCCGCTTCGGCATCGATATTGATCATGTCGCCTTCTTCGATCAGACCGATAGGTCCGCCATCGGCGGCTTCTGGGCCAACATGACCGATACAGAATCCTCGGGTTGCACCGGAGAAACGGCCGTCGGTAATCAGCGCTACTTTTTCGCCCATCCCCTGACCGTAGAGCGCAGCCGTAGTCGCCAGCATTTCCCGCATGCCGGGCCCACCCTTTGGT
>JABMNS010000207.1 GCA_013204445.1 Sphingomonadales bacterium | reverse complement strand
TCCCTGCTGCAGACCTTTATCTGGCAGTAGATGGATCTGGCGCTGGATTACCCGGAGCGTCACAAGTTGCTCGATTTCTGGCGCCAGAATTTAGACGGCGCGCTTCATTCGATGCGCGTGATGAGCAAGGACATTATGGGTCCCGCCAAAATGGGCAACGTGTCCCATTCGTTCGTGCTGCCTTGACGATTTGATTTTTCGGAACCCGAGCCGTCACATTACGAAATCGTATAGTTGCGGTAATCCGCCGCCAATGCGCGATGTGCTAAATTGAAGGCACGATGAGCGGCCTGCCGTGGGCCACCGCCAACAAAGGAGATCGTTCTCATGACCATTGTCAGTTTAGCCGCGATTCCGGCGGCTCTCCTCTCTGCGACGCTATTGTTCGGCAGTTATGCCCATGCGCAGGATAAAGCGGACGGTCCGGCGCAGGCAGCGTCGAAGTTCGAGATATTCGATCCCGCCAAGTTCGATCGCTCAACCACGATCGACAACAAATGGCTGCCCATGAAACCGGGTACGCGGTGGATTTATGAAGGAACGACCGTCGAGGACGACGGGAAAGTAGTTCCCCATCGCATCGAAATAACCGTCACCGATTTGATCAAGGTGATCAGCGGCGTTCGCACCCTGGCCTCGTACGACCTTGATTTCACCGACGGCGAATTGGCGGAAGCCGAGCTGGCCTTCTACGCGCAGGACAATGACGGCAACGTCTGGCGTTTCGGCGAATATCCGGAAGAATATGAAGACGAGAAGATGGCCAAGGCCCCTGCCTGGATCGATGGCTTCGAAGGCGCCCGGGCCGGCATCATGATGCAGGCCGCCCCCCGGCTGGGCACGCCCAGCTATGCCCAGGGGTGGGGACCGGCGGTCAACTGGACGGATCGCGGCAGAGTTTACCAGATGGGCCAGAAAACCACGGTTGCCGCTGGCAGGTTCGAAGACGTCCTGGCGATCGCGGAATCTTCCCAAAGCGAAATTGACGCTCTGCAGCTCAAGTATTACGCGCCCGGAATCGGCAATGTTCGCGTCGGCTGGACGGGAAAGGGCGAAAAAACCAAAGAGACGTTGGAGCTGGTCAGGATAGAACATCTCAATGCTGATGAAATGGCCAAGGTCCGCGCCAAGGCGTTGAAGCTCGAGCAAAGCGCCTACAAGAACAGCAAGAACGTCTATGCGCGCACGCCGCCCCTTTCCCGGTTGACGCCAGGCGCCAAGTGAGCGGTTCCAAGATAACTGACAAGGAGATTGATGTCATGAAAAGCACGGCTCTGAAACTGACTACGGCGGCAGCCATTGTCGCATTGGGTGCGGCGGTTACGGCAAATACGGCCTTCGCTGCCGGAACAAGCCTTGCCCAGGCGGCACGCCAAACACCGCAGGCGCCGGGCAGCGGCGTGACCCGGCCTTCCACGTCCTTTGCGGAAGCCGTGCGATCGGCTGAAAGACAGACCAAGGGCAGGGCTGGAAAGGTCGAGCTCGAGCGTGAGGGCGGGGTTTATGTCTATGAAGTCAAGACGTTCTCAAATGAAGGCCCGGTCAAGGTATCTGTCGATTTTGCGACTGGGAAAATCGGCAGCGTAAAAAGCCGCGGTTTTCTAGCCCGGATCGAAGACATCTTCGACAGTGACGACAAGCGGGAAGACGAGGCCCTGTTCAAGGCCCTGGCGACTTCACCGGTGACGCTTTCCCAGGCTATCGATGCGGCGGAATCCAATACCGGCGGAAGAGCGATCAAGGCCAAAATGAAAGACCGCTACGGCAGCATGTATTATGACGTCGCCCTGATCGTGGAGGGATCGAAGAAGCGGGTGGCAGTGGACAGCGCGACCGCCAAGGTCGTCGCGGTCAAAGCCCGCAAGGACGATGATGATGATGATGATGATGATAAGGACGATTGAGTAAGATACCCGGAGCCGCATCGGGGATGTGACGGTTCGCACCGCTCTTTAACCAGGCGGCACACATCATTCTAAGCAGGCCGACGCCTTACTCCAGTCTCAAAAGCTGGGCGATGCAGGTCGCCAAACGCCGCGGGACGCAGCGTGCCAAGATCGCCTGTGCGCGCAAGCTGGTGATCATTCTGCATCGCATGTAGATCGATCAAACCGACTTCCGCTGGGGCAAAGAAACGACTGCAGCTTCATAGAAAGAAGGCGGCACTCTTCGGCCAGGGTAACAAACCAGCATCCTGTCCTTGTCTCGCTGCCGGCACGCGTTATCGGCGAAAGTCTATGTATCGGTCGGAGCGCTTTCTATCGAGGTTCCATGACTGCTTCGGTCAAACCCAGAAGTCAGGCGTAGCGGCTAGAAGGTCTGCTCCTAGGTGTAGAGCAGACGTCCCGCTCAGGCGATCTCCAGCAGAATGCTGGCCAGTTCACCGGGCATTTCGACCATCACGTCGTGGTGGCACGGCAGTTCGAACCGGCGCCAGCTTGGATCGTCCTTGAGCGCCGCATGGGCCGCGACGAAGGGCGGGTTGTTGTAGCCGGTGGCGAGGATGTAAGCCTTCCTGGCGATGCGGTCGCGGGCGCCGGTGAGCCTGATCGGCTGCAGCGACACGCCGATGGGCTGCGGGGTCAGCAGCGAATCGACCCATTCCAGATCGGCGCCCTTGAGGCCATAGCGCGATACCGAGCCCGCCGGGCGCGACGCTTCGCCGGCCCTGGATGCGGCCAGCACGGCTTCCCGGGCGCCCGGCGACTGGGTGTCGATGCCGCGCTCGCCGTCCCCGGGCATGAAGGCATCGAGATAGACGATGGATCCGATACGGTCCCCGACCTGCTCGGCCACGCCGGAAATCACCCAGCCGCCATAGGAATGACCGCACAGCACCACGTCATGG
>JABMNS010000206.1 GCA_013204445.1 Sphingomonadales bacterium | reverse complement strand
TGGCAATGGACGATGGGCGAAGCGCAAGCATTTGCCACGCACCCTTGGCCACAAGAAAGGTGTTGAGGCGGTACGTAATATTGTCCGCGTAGCCGGAAAAATGGGCCTCGAGGCCATGACGCTCTATGCCTTTTCATCCGAAAACTGGAATCGGCCGGAAGAGGAAGTCAGCGATCTTATGGGGTTGCTGCGGCAATATATTCAGTCGGATATCGAAGAATTCGTCGAAAATGGCGTACGGTTGAAGGTCATCGGCAATTACAAGGCGCTGGATGCCGATATTGTCGCGATGATTGACAATGCGATTGAAAAAACGGCCCAAAATAGCAAAATGACGCTAGCTGTGGCGCTCAACTATGGCGCACGGGACGAGATGCTCCGGGCGGTCCAGCATATTGCAAACAGCGTGAAAATAGGCGAACTGGAGCCGGAGGCGATCAATCTCGGTCATATTTCGGATGCGCTTGATACAGCTGATCTGCCGCCGCTGGATCTGCTGATCAGAACATCCGGAGAATTGCGCCTGTCCAATTTTCTTCTGTGGCAGGTGGCTTATTCGGAACTTTATTTTACCGATACGCTATGGCCCGATTTCGACAAGGCTGAGCTTGAGAAAGCATTGCAATCATTTGGAGACCGTGAACGACGGTTTGGTGGACGCTGAGCATGGTTGAACCCGCTGCTTCGGTGCCCGGCAAAGCCAATGAACTGCAAACCCGTATTATTGTAGGCGTGATTCTGATTGTTGCGGCGGTGCTCGCGGAATATTTTGGCGGCATATTCCTGTGGTTGCTTGTCGTGCTTATGGCTCTTGGAATCATGAGCGAATGGGCGAGATTGACGGGCCGCCTGGGAAGTCGGATGCTGGCGATGTACGCATTGTCGGTGCCACTGGCGATTATGTCCCCCTGGGCCGCAGGGCCATCATTTCTGGCACTCGGCCTGATCATCGGTGCTGCAATGTTTGTTGCGGTTTTTGACCGATCGCTCAAGCTCGCTGCGGGTGTGTTCTACGCTGGGCTTCCCGCTCTGGCGATTATTTATATACGCGATATCGACAACGGCATATTGATCGTATTTTGGACGCTTGCTCTGGTCTGGGCCACCGATATTGGTGCCTATTTTTCCGGCCGTGCGATTGGCGGCCCCAAATTGGCGCCGCAATATAGTCCGAACAAAACCTGGGCTGGCCTGATTGGCGGCGTCGCCCTGACGGCGGCGGTCAGCTATTTTCTGCACCTCTATTGGGGGCTTCCCTTCTATCTGGTGCTGCTCAGCATCCCGCTGGCGGTGCTGGCGCAAATGGGTGACTTGTTTGAAAGCTGGCTCAAGCGAAAGGCTGGGGCGAAGGACAGCGGTGCAATCTTCCCCGGTCATGGCGGCGTGATGGACCGGCTCGACGGGCTGATTCCGGTCGCACCGGTCGTTGCCTTGATCATGATTGCCGAAAACCTGTCCGCTCTATCATGACAAAATCGATCTCGATTTTTGGCGCGACGGGATCGGTGGGCCAGTCGACCCTGGACCTTGTCCGCCAGCATCCGGATCAATATAATATCATTGCTCTGACCGCCAACGGGAACGCTACCCAGCTTGCCGCCCTAGCCAAGGAGTTTTCCGCGCAGGTTGCTATTGTTGCTGATGATTCTGCTTATGCTGAACTCAAACAGCAGCTGTCGGGAACATCGATCGAGGCCGCCAGCGGACCGGAGGCACTAATTGCTGCGGCTGCCCTGGGCGCAGACTGGACAATGGCTGCGATTGTCGGTTGCGCGGGACTGCCGCCCACGCTCGAAGCTTTGCGCTGCGGGAAGACGGTCGCGCTGGCCAATAAGGAAGCGCTGGTGTCTGCCGGCGCGTTGATGATCACCGAGGCCCGAAAAGCCGGTGCGACATTACTGCCCGTCGATTCGGAGCATAATGCGATATTCCAGGCCCTGCAGGGTGGACGGATCGATCAGGTCCGCAAGATCACCCTGACCGCCAGCGGCGGCCCGTTTCGCACATGGACGCGCGAGCAGATGGCCAATGTTACGCCGGAGCAGGCGGTTGCGCATCCCAATTGGGACATGGGCGCCAAAATTTCGGTCGACAGCGCTACCATGATGAACAAGGGACTGGAACTGATCGAAGCCCATCATCTTTTCCCGGTAGGTCTCGAAAATATCGAAATATTGGTGCATCCGCAGTCGGTGATTCATTCGATGGTCGAATATCGCGATCGCTCGACGCTGGCGCAGCTGGGCTCTCCGGATATGCGGATACCGATTGCCAATACCCTAGCCTGGCCGGACCGGATGATCACCAATTGCGAGCCTCTCAATTTGGCGGATATCGGCAGGCTGGATTTCGAATTGCCCGATGAAAGCCGCTTCCCGGCCACCAGAATCGCCAGAGCCGCAATCATGGCGGACGGTGCAAAGCCAGCTATGCTCAACGCGGCCAATGAAGTTGCCGTTGCGGCATTTCTAAATCGCGCGGTTCAGTTTCTGGACATCACAGAGATTGTAACACGGCTGTTAGATAGTTATAGCCCGCCGGAACCGAGCGAATTGGCGGATATTTTTGCGATAGACAAAGAAACGCGTGTTCGGACCGAGCAACTGGTTGAGGAATTGAAGGTTTGACGGATAGTCCCGGTATTTTGATCTATTTATTTTCATTTCTGGTCGTCATTGGCGTGCTCGTCTTCGTGCACGAAATGGGGCATTATCTGGTCGGTCGGTGGTGTGGCGTCAAGGCGGAAGCATTTGCCATTGGCTTTGGAAAAGAAATTGCCGGATGGACGGACAAGCGCGGGACACGCTGGAAAATCTGCATGTTGCCGCTGGGTGGCTATGTCCAGTTTGCCGGCGATATGGACCCGTCCGGCACGAAGAGCAAAGATTGGCTCAGCCTGCCTGCCGCCGAACGCAACCAAACCTTCCAGTCCAAGTCACTGTGGCAGCGCACGGCGATTGTTTTCGCCGGACCGGCAATCAATTTCCTCTTTGCCATTTTGATCATCATGGGCTTTGTCATCGCCTATGGCACCAGTGCAACCCTGCCGGTTGCGCAAGAAATTTCTCCCAATTCAACCGCAGCCGCGATTGGCATGAAATCCGGAGACCGGATCATATCCGTCGACGGAGAGAATATTGAACTGTTTGACGATCTGCGGCAGAAAATAATGCTGATTCCCGATCAGAATGTTGAAATTGTCTATGAACGGGACGGCCAGCGCGTAGCCAAGCAGGGCAAGATTGGCGTCCATATCTTGAACGACAGATTCGGCAACGAATATCGGCTTGGATTGTTGGGAATGTCATCCAGTAAAGTGGAATGGCGCGAAGTCAGCCCGCTTGAGGCGCCCGCTATTGCGGTAGAGAAAACCATTGGCATCGTGGATCAAATCACGACCACTCTTGGTCAGGTGATTACCGGCAAGCGTTCGATAAAAGAGCTTGGCGGACCGCTTAAAATTGCTCAGGTTTCCGGTGACCAGTTTAAGCTGGGTCTCGAAAGCTTTATTCTTTTTGTCGCACTGATCTCAATTAACTTGGGGTTCATCAACCTGCTGCCAATCCCGATGCTCGATGGAGGTCATCTGATGTTCTATGCAATTGAAGCGGTGCGGAGAAAACCAGCCAGTCCAAAAGTGCAGGAATGGGCTTTCCGGTCTGGATTGGCGCTCGTCATGGTGTTCATGCTGGTGGTGACATTTAACGATTTATCGTCATTTGGCTTGTTCCGGGCTGTCTCGGGCTGATTGACCATTGATTGACACGCTGCATTGGGGCAGGGG
>JABMNS010000205.1 GCA_013204445.1 Sphingomonadales bacterium | reverse complement strand
ATTGAACAAGGACAGCCGGACTTTCTTCGCCGCCGGGCGTTGTCACAGAAAATGCAGCAATATCGCCCGCTTTAAAGCCGGGGAGTTGCTCCACAGCCCATTCAATATCCTGCGGCCAATGGTTCTTGCCGTTGATGATGATCATGTCCTTGGCGCGGCCGACGATGTAAAGGTAGCCATTCGACAGATAGCCCATGTCGCCGGTATCGAGCCAACCGTCGATCAAACAGGCATCGGTCGCCTCCTGATCGCGATAATAGCAGTCCATCACCGCCGGACCATTCATCCAGACCTTGCCGACGGCTTTCTCAGCCAGAACCGTACCGTTTTCTTCGCGGATTTCCAGCAGGGTATCCCGCACCGGTTTCCCGCAATTGACGATCGCACGGAACCGTTTCGGGCGACTGCCATCGCTCTTTTTCTCGCCGGAAAGCTGGGTTTCTTCAACCAGCTCCACTTCCATGCCTTCGCCCGATGGCATCAATGTCACGGCCAGTGTTGCTTCGGCGAGACCGTAGCTCGGCAAGAAGGCCTTGGCATCAAATCCTGCGGACGCAAAAGCATCGGTGAACCTTTGCATCACATCGGGCCGGATCATGTCCGCGCCATTGCCCGCGAGCCGCCAGCGCGAAAGGTCGAACCGTTCCTGTACATTCGACTGGCTGCCAATGCGGCGCGCGCAAATTTCATAGCCGAAGGTTGGCGAAAAGCTGCAAGAAGTGCCCGGATTGCGGGTGATCAGATCCAGCCATGACAAGGGCCGCCGCGCGAAATCCGCAGTCTTGAGAAAATCGGTAGAAACCTGATTGGCAACCATCGACAGGAAGCAGCCGACAAGGCCCATATCATGATAGAAGGGCAGCCAGGATATGCAGCGATCACTGCCGCCGATCAGCATGCCATGGGCATGCGAGCCCAGATTGTGCAGCAACGCCTTGTGCGAGACAGCAACGCCGTGCGGGAACCGGGTCGAACCGCTGGAATATTGCAAATAGGCGATATCGCTGCTGTTGGCGGACGGCAATTGCGTGTCGGGAGCGTCCTGCTGGGCGAAGGCATCCCATCCGCAAACCGGAATGGCGCGGGACTGGCCGGCCGCACCGGCCAATTCGGCAATGTCGTCTGGAAACAGCAATAATGAAGGGTCGCAGCTGTCGAGCTGCACACCGATCTGGTCGATATAGCTTTCCTTGCCGCCAAAGGAGGTTGGCAATGGCAGTGGAACCGGCAGTGCACCGGCATAGACGGCACCAAAAAACAGCGCGCAGAACTGTGGTTCGGTATCGGCAATCAGCGCGACCCGGTCACCCGGCTTTATGCCGGACGCGATCAATCGTCTTGCCGCCGCCAACGCGTCTTCCCGCAGTTCGATGAACGGATAGGCCCGGACAAGCGAAGCCCGGGCATCATGAAAATTGAATCCCTTTTGCCCCTGGGCCGCATAGTCCAGAGCATCGCCCAGCGTCTCAAAATCGGAGAAGCGGCGAGGAAGTTCATCCAAGGTCGGGGTTGGCGTCAGTTCGGTCATCCAATATCCATTTCCGGGAGGTCCAGCCTTCCCAAAATCAATCTTTTTTGCTCGGTAAGGGAGTAAGTTGTCTTTTTGACCTCTACTTTTAGCCGCTTCTACCAATGTTATTGATAACCTCTGGCGTTTAAATTTCGGCCCGACTGTGGCACAAAAAGGGCAAACGTCCAAGTTGAAGGCTAAACCGTTGAAAAAAAGTGTTAAAACGTTAGATCAGGAGAGCTTGCATAGGCTGGCTATACGTTATGTCGAGCGATATGCAACGAGCCAGAAAAAACTGGCCGATTATCTGCAGCGAAAAATTCAGGAAAGGGAATGGCAAGATGCAGACCCTCCCGCGGTCGCACAACTGGTAGAGCGTTTCGTCGCGCAGGGTTATATTGATGACGCGTTATACGCCCAGAACAAGGCTGCGGCCCTCACCCATCGCGGATATGGAACCCGCCGTGTTTCCCATGCGCTCTACCAAGCGGGCATCAGCGAAGCGGACGGGCGCAAAGCTTTTCAGATCAGTGAATCGAACAAATGGGCGGCAGCGGATAAATTTGCCCGCAAGCGAAAGATTGGTTCCTATGCCGAGAACCAGCAGGACGCCAACAAATGCCGCAAGCAATTACAGGCTTTTCTGCGCGCAGGCCATGATTTCGACCTGGCATCCCGTTTTGTCTTTGCCAAGCCTGGCGAGGAAATAACCGCGGAAGACTAGTGGATTGATCGGATCAGATGAGTCCGATTGGGGATTCCCTGTTGGGCTGTGATGTGCGAGTCTGCGTCCATGCGCAAAGGTATTTCATTCACCCTATCTGCCAGCGAT
>JABMNS010000204.1 GCA_013204445.1 Sphingomonadales bacterium | reverse complement strand
CTGGAACTGATCAAGCCGGTTTTGCAGGGTCAGGATGCCAATGCTAAGGATGAAACCCGTGTCGTCGCCGGCTGGGTACTCGACCAGATCATCGTCATGCTCCACCCGTTCATGCCGTTTATCACCGAGGAATTGTGGCATGCGATGGCCCAGGAAGATGGTAACAGGGAATATGACCTAATCGTGGCGCAATGGCCTGCCCCGAAAGCAGCAATCGATAAGCAAGCCAAAGCGGAAGTCGACTGGCTGATCAAATTGATATCCGAAGTCCGTTCGGCCAAAGTGGAGTTGAATATTGCTCCTGGCACCAAATTGTCGGCGCATGTCCGTGATGGCGGCGAAGGGCTGGCTGAACAGATAGCTCGCCATGCTGCTGCGCTGGACCGGGTTGGCCGCTTGGAAACCCTCTCCTTCGATCCAGCCCCTGAGGGGCCGTTGGCGCAGATTGTCGTCGACGGGGCGACCTATGTGCTGCCTCTGGCGGATGCGATCGATATTGATGCCGAAAAAGCGCGTCTCAACAAGGCGCTGGAGGCTTCGCAAAAGGAAGCTAAATCGCTTTCCGGGCGTCTCGGTAACCCCAATTTTGTCGAGAAAGCTAAACCCGAAGCGGTCGAAAAGACGCGTGCCGATCTGGCGGATAAGGAAGCCGAGGCCGAACGGTTGCAGGCGGCCATCGATCGGCTGGGATGATTGTGCTCCTGCTTAGGCAGGCCCCCATCTCCACCAGGTTCAAACTTGAGAATAATAAGAGTTGGGTCCCCGCCCGGGCGGGGACACCAGCTTTCTATATATCGCTTAGCTCGCGTCGCCGCGCCGCATTTTTTCTGCACCGATACGCATTCGCTCAGCGCCTTCGCGCATTTTTTCTGCACCAAGCCGCATTTTGGGGGCACTTTCCAACAATTGCTGCGCCGTTATGTTTGTGTGTCTCCGCTCATTCTGCTGCGCAGCCTCGCGTTCGCGGAATGTGGCGTCTCGCTCCAACCGATCAGCATAGGCCTCCATTTCATCGGCCCCGCGCAGCATCTCGTCTGCGCCTTTCTCCATGCCAACAGCAGCTTCAGCCAGCCCAGCCATCACCTGGGTTTTGACATCTCTGGCAAGCGTTTCGCTCCATTCTTGATGATCTCCGTGCTCCGCATCACGGGCTTGGCTTGCCATTGCAGGCACTATCGACGCGGCAACTAGACCTAATCCCGCAATCCACGGGAAATAAAGATTATCAATCATCGGATTCTCCATATCAATCTGCCGCGCCCGATGCGCAGCCTCATGACTACAGATGTAATCGGTGTTCAGAAATTTTATAGCGGCGATCGATCAACAGCCGAAGGAAATCGACAAACAAGCTTGTCGATAGTTACCGGCCCTGCGCTCTCCAGCGCTTGATAACCCGCTGGATTATTTCGTCTTCTCCGCCATGTTCGCGCCACAGATCGGAGAATATGGGGTCTTCCGAAGCTGGACGAAGATCCTCTGCGAGCGTGTCCAGCGCGACGCGTATCGGCATCGCGACGCCTTCACCACAGCAAATCACTTCGCGATTGCGCAAGGCGGGGATGGAGTCAAGAAAACCGCGTGCGCCTTCCGGCATTGCAGCCTTCACAAAGGCCTGATCTCGATCATTGTTGAGGCGCATCGACAGGATCGTACCGCATTGCGACAGCACGCCTTCGGCCAGATCGGATGGTCGCTGAGTGATCAGCCCCAGAGAAACGCCGTATTTCCGGCCTTCCTTGGCGATCCGGCTGAGAATATCGCGGACGCTGCTTTCCTCGGCAACATCATCATTGGGAATATAACGGTGCGCTTCTTCGCAGACCAGAAGCATCGGTCGCTGCGGCTCGTTGCGGGCCCAGATTGCATAATCAAACACCAGCCGACTGAGCACGGACACCACGGTCGGCGTGATCTCGGACGGCATGGCCGAAACATCGATAATCGAAATAGGCTTGCCTTCGGACGGCAGTCTCAAAATCTTGGCAAGAAAGGCGGCCATTGTATCACCAACCAGCATACCGGAAAACATAAAGCTGTAACGGGGGTCGGCCTTGATCTCGTCAATCTTGCTTTTCAAGCGCTGATAGGGAGCGCTGTTGGTCGCCTTGTCCAACCTGCCCATTTCATTTTGCAGGATCGTTGTCAGATCGGACAGCAAATATGGCACCGGCGAATCCACGGTCAGTTTTGTAACACCCGAGGAGGTCTGATTTTTTACTTTTGCGGCAAGCAGACATTTGGCGAGAATATCGCAATCCAGCTGCTTGGCATCGCCCTTTGACTGGACAAACACTTCGCAATGTTCGCGGAAATTCATCAGCCAATAGGGCAGGTTAAGATTGTTCACATCGAATAATTTGCCGTTATTCTTGAAGGCTGCAGAATATTCACCATGCGGATCAATCATCAGAATATGGCCTGCGGGCGCAAGATCACAGATTTTATGGAGGATGAGCGCTGCCGCAGTCGACTTACCGGTGCCGGTTGATCCCAAAAGCGCGAAATGCTTGCCGAGCATGGCATCCACATAGAGGGCGCTGCGGATATTGGTGGTAGGATAGACAGTGCCGATTTCAATATTGGCGCGGCCATCCGAAGCATATACTTGCTTCAGGTCGCCTGTCGTCACTGCATAAACTGCCGAAGTCGGCGTCGGATAGCGGGTTACACCGCGGCGAAAATTATAAATTTGGCCGGTCAGCTGCTCCTCGTCACCCTCACCAAGAAAATCAATCTCGGCAACCACCAAACCTGTCTGACCTAAATCAAGTTTCTGAGTCCGGATATTGGCCAGCAGCCAGGTCTGGCCGACGCGGATTTTAACCTGACTGCCTACCTGGCCAGCCATTTGGACGGTGGTATCGGGGTGATTGAGCAATCCGGTCAGAATGGCAGTATCCATCACGATTTTGGAACTCGACCCCGAAATTTGGATAATCTCGCCAATTTTATGGCCGTCGCTGCGCTTTGATAGGGCGGCACGGTCAGGATCGCCCCGCGCTTCATTTTCGGAAACCGGAAGAGGGGTTTCGCTGGGGAAATTGTGGGAACCCATGTCGGACATTGCCGTTTTTCCTGCTTTACTTGCCAAAAAACTGGATTAGTCGATCATGATTAAGGAAGGTTTACTGCCCCTGCAGAAAAAAAAGCCCGAACTGCCCGGCAAGCGTCACATCTTGCGGAACAGATAGCCCGCAGACCAGCCCAGAAAAACCGAAATAAACACGGCGATAAGGCCGTATAAAAAACCGTTATTCTGGGAAAGATTAGTGATGAAGCGGCCCATCCCGATTTTTTCGATGGTGATATCCTTAACTTCTGCCGCATTTACCCGACCATCGATAATAAGGAAGGTTTCTGCTGTATAATCTCCCACCGGTACGCTGGCTGGCAGATTGATCCGCGCCTGATAGAGCACGCTATTGGTGATCTTGACGCTATTGGGCAGATTCTTGAAAAGATTTCCCCGGGAATTCAGGTCCACTAGTCCGTCAACGAACCGATCCAATTCGCGGTTATCAATCGCACCGACCGGAGAAAGCTGCAAATGATGAAGCCCCAATTCGTATATATCTGCCGTCTTGCCATCGACAATCTCGTCAATCGGCTTGGAGGAAGCAACCGCGTAAAAGCCGGGGGCCGAACGAAATTCGCTGCTAGCCGCATTGATCCATATACCGGCAATCTGTTGTTTCTCGCGCACGACAATCGATTTAACCGGCCCCTTGAGAACGACCACAATATCAGCCTGATCGGTGTTTCGGGTACCCGGTGGATAGGTGATGGCTCCAAAAAGCAGTAATTGTGCGCCGTTGAAATCGCCCCTGATACTGATGCGATCCTGCGATACTTCGGGAACCAGGACCGGGGTCGCGGCCACCGTCAGCATGGCGATGGTGAAAAGCGCAAACAAACGAGCCGAAAGGGAGTGAGGCCGATTCACAGGGGCTGCACCGTGTAAATTTCGTCCGGCTGAAATCCCAGCCCCAATGCCATGCGTATCGCAACCAACAGCACCATGGTTGCCAGAGCCAGCCGCAGATATTCAGGGCGCATACGCTGGGCGAATTTTGCGCCCAGTTGCGCGCCGGTTACACTGCCGACCAGCAGCAGCGAGGCCAAAACAATATCAACCGCGCGCGTGGTCATGCTGTGCATCATCGTCGACGCAATCGTGACGAACAGGATTTGAAACAATGAGGTGCCGACTACCACCTGCGCACCCATGCCGAGCAGATAGAGCATCGCCGGCACCATGATGAAGCCACCACCGACGCCCAGCAGCATGGTCAATATACCCGTGAGCAAGCCAAGCACAAACGGTGCTATCGGCGAAATATAGAGGCCGGATCGATAGAAGCGCCATCTAAATGGAAGATTTGCCACCAACGGATGATGACGCCTTTTACGCGCCGGCAAAGGCTTGCCGGCGCGCAACGCCCGGACGCTCTGCAAGGATTCTTTGAACATCAAACCGCCGATGCTGGATAGCATCAAAACGTACAGAACATTGATAACGGTATCAATCTGGCCCCAACTCTGCAAAATCTGGAAAAGCCCGGTTCCAATAATCGTTCCGACAAGACCACCGGCCACCAATATTGCCCCCATCCGGAAATCGACTCCTTTGCGTCGCATATGGGCGGCGACGCCGGAAATGCTGGACCCAGTGACCTGAGTGGATGCGGAAGCGGCGGCAACTGTCGGGGGTATGCCATAGAAAATCAGCAGCGGCGTGGTTAGAAAACCGCCGCCGACGCCGAACATGCCCGACAAGATCCCCACCAGTCCGCCGAGCAGGATGATGACGAAAGCATTGACCGAGAGATTGGCGATTGGCAAGTATATGTCCATATTACAAACGGACTAATCGCTTTTTGTTGCGGGATAAAGGGCGTTGCCGTTTGGAAGGTCCAAATTCAATACGATTGCCTAGCGGGAACGGAATTCTGAGCCTCTAAAAGCCGGCTGAAACGGTTATGTCCGCCCCGCTTCCTGGCCGGGCATCGTCCGCGATTCGAAGCAACCAGTTTAAGGCGATACGTGCTGGTGTCGCTCCAAACGGGACCCTAAAATCAACTCGCGGTCCGACATCGCCCATAAAGGGCAAAGACGAAACAGCATTTCATCAACAGTGTGCGGAGACACTCCCAGCTCCAGGGCAATGTCCTTGGAATTGAGATGCGCGAGCACCAGCCGCAAACAATCGCGCTGCCCATCATTCAGACGGCCTCCCGCAGGAACGGGTATGTCAAGCAACACCCATCGAATCAAATGTTCAGAAATTGTAAGGAGCGAAATATAGCTGCAGACTTGCAGAAAAAGCTGACGAAAATTGCGGGAATCGCGATCCAAGAACCATATCTGTCCCCTGACTGCCATGGTTTGACCGACTGATAGGAGCCGCAACATTAACAGAAATCCGCTGTTTAGCAAAATTGGACATTTTTCAAGACCATCGCATCACGCACTCGATCCGCAAGCCGGATTGCTACAAAGTCCGCTGGACTTGCAACCAGGTTCAGGCCATCAACCTCAAAAAATAGGAGAGAGCATGAGCGTAACCCAAGCAGAGCCCCTGACGAATACCGGACTGGCATATCGATCCGGTGGGTATCGGAACTATGTGATAATTTCGTTGATGCTTCTCTACACGCTAAACTTCATCGATCGCATATTGATCGGGGTTGTCGCTCAACCCATTATCGAAGAGTTCAAGCTGCAGGATTGGCAATTCGGCCTATTGTCCGGCTTCGGCTTTGCTCTCATGTATACGGTCATGGGCATCCCGATTGCCCGGCTTGCCGAGCGCATGAACCGCGTTAAGATCATCGCCGCCAGCGTCATATTATGGTCGCTCATGACCGCATTGTGCGGAATAGCTGGCAGCTTCATTGCGCTGCTCGTATTCCGGATTGGCGTCGGCATCGGGGAAGCGGGCCTAACGCCTGCGGCCAATTCAATTATCTCGGACTATTTCCCGCCGCGAAGCCGCGCCCGGGCGATAGCCATATACACGATGGGCATCACGCTTGGCGGCGTGCTGGCCAATGCCTTTGGCGGTCCGATCACCGAATTATTTTCTTGGCGCGAGGCGTTTCTGGCACTGGGCGTGCCTGGGGTAATTTTCGGCCTGATTTTCCTCTTTACCGTCGAGGAGCCACCCCGCGGTTATGCCGACCCGCCGACTGCAACCAAGCCCAGGAAAATGGGAATAGGGGACACGGTGAGGGAATTGTCGGCCAAACGCAGTTTCTGGATTAACATGATCGCGGCTGCTCTGGTGGCCTTCGTCGGCTATGGCGTGAGTAATTTTCAGGTAGCCTTTTTTCAACGCGCGCACGAAATGTCGATCTCGGAAGTGGCGCTACAGATTGCTGTGCCACTGGGCCTAGCCGCCTCTTTTGGTGCTTTTTTTACCGGCTATCTGACCGAGAAAATGAGCGGTCGCTATCCCAATGTGGTCGCTTGGCTGCCGGGCGTCATGCTGATCGTGTGCGTACCGCTCTACTGGATCGGTTTCACCACCGATAGCGTGCCCTTCGCCCTAACGGTACTGCTGTTCGCGGCGGCCCTTCATTACGGCTATCTTGGCGCCCAATATACGATCTGCCAGGGCGTCGCGAGCCCACAGTCGCGAGCAACCGCCGTCGCGCTGTTTCTGTTCATCGTCAACCTGATCGGCTATGGCTGCGGCCCGCTCGTCATGGGAATTGCGAGTGATATGTTGATGAGCGCCCATCTTGCCGGCTCCCAATTTGCCGCAGAGCTGACCAGCCAAATCTGCAAAGGCCGGCCCGAGGATCTGATCGCGACTCTCGGCGCGGCCAAGGCCGGGGTCTGCATGACCGCAAGCGCGGAAGGTCTCCGCTGGTCGATGATGTATATCGTCAGCAGCTTCTTCGTCGCCGGCGGCATGTATGTCTATGTCTGCAAGACGCTGCAAGACGACCTTGTCGCGAAGATGAATTGAGCCACGATGGCCCGTCCAGATCCATGGCAGCTGATTGCCGAAAACTATCCCGTATCCGTCGTCATGCAGACGCGGTTTCAGGATATTGATCCCAACCGGCATCTCAACAATGTCGCCTTTGCGGCAATGTTTGAAAATGCCCGCGTTCGCCTGAACCGCGGGCTGCGGCCTTGGGCCGACCGGCCAAGAAACGAACGGAGTATGGTCGCGGCCGTGACCATCAACTATCTCCGCGAAGGCCAATACCCCGATGACGTTGAGATCAGCTCGGGCGTCAGCAGGATAGGCACATCTAGCTATGTGATCGCGCAAGCGATGTTCCAGAACGGCCAGTGCTTGGCTACCTGCGATTCCGTCATCGTCTGCCGCACCGATGGCGAGGGAAAACCACTGCGCCAGGAAGTGGTTAAGGAACTCGAGAAGATGCGGACCACCGATTAGCTTCTTCCTGTCAATCTCACCGTTAGTCCTGAGCCTGTCAAAGGACGTTTCGAGACCATAACAGCGCTGCGACAGACTCAGTGCGACCGGCCTTTGTAGAGAGATCGCTAATCAGTCGGTAAAATTCGCGGCCCGTTTTTGCATGAACGCCATCACCGCTTCCACCTGATTGGGCGTGCGACTGACCTTGTCCTGCCCGACCGATTCCATCATCAATATCTCGTCTTCGTTCATATCGGGCAGCTTGTTGATCAGCTCCTTGGCCAGTTGCACCGCTTGCGGATGCTTGCTGGCAATTTCGGTGGCAATTTCCATGGCTTTGGCGTGCGGGTCATCGGACAGATGGGTAACAAAACCCAGTTCCTGGCCTTCCTCGCCGGAAAAGATGCGGTTGGTATAGGTGAGCTCGCGCAGGATATCATCGCGGACAAAACTTCGCCAGGTGGTGAAACTACCCATATCCGGTATCAGGCCCCATCGCATTTCCATGATCGACATTTTGGCATCCGGCGCGACCACGCGAATGTCGGCGGCGCTGGCAAATTGCAGGCCGCCGCCGATGCACGGGCCATGGATCGCCGCGATAACCGGTGCTTTCAATTTCCGCCAGAGCAGCACGATATGCTGATATTTATTGGCATTGCCAAAAGTGCGCTCGGTCAGCGTGCTGGCCAGCGGTGACTTGTCGCCATCCTTACTTGCTTCCGATGCGGCAGCGGCCGAAGCAGCAAAGTTACCCATGTCCAGCCCAGCGCAAAAGGCTTTGCCTTCGCCCGACAGAACAATGGCTCTTATGCCTTCCATCGCCGCCAGCTTTTCGCCTGCTGCCGCAATCGCATCAATCTGTTCGCCGTCGAGCGCGTTCATCTTCTCCGGCCGGTTGAAGCGGACATCGGCGATATGATCTTTGACGGTAATGGTGACGCGTTCTGACATGGCAAGGCTCCGGTTTTCTGGATTCGAAAGAAAGTTATCAACCCTGTTTAATCGCCCAATTAACCAGCGGCAACTGGTCATTGCCAAAATACATTCTTTCGCTTTGGCGTTCGCCCTCGCCAAAAGGCACGAAAATGCTAGGCGATCCATAAGCGCCGCGGGCAATCGCTTCTTCGGTATTGGCGCGCAGTCGGTCCTTGACCTCCTGCTCCTGCGTCAGCGCTGCCAGAGCGGGGCCGTCCAAGCCGACCGCATTGGCGATGGCGATCAGCACTGCCGGATCATCGAGATTACGCTGATCGCCATAATAAGCGTTGAACGCAGCGGTTGCGAACTTGTGCAGTGCCATCTGGTCCTCCTCCAGCGCACAACAGACCCGCATGGCGTGAACCGACTTGACCGGATGATGTTCGCTTGGGAAATTCATCGGCACCCCGGCCAGAGCAGCCCAGTCTTTGAGCACACGAAAACTATGGACGAATTTGCGATTGTCCGGGTTTTCCCTTGCTGCGTAGACGTCCTGATTAACCGCATTGAACACGCCGCCGACCAGAAACGGCTTCCAGATAATCTCGGCGTCGTTCTCTTTTATAATCGGCTGAATATTGTGGAAGGCGAGGCAGGTCCATGGGGACGACAGATCGAAGTAGAATTCTACTGTGGTCATATATCAATTCCCTTTATCATTGCCATGTTCCGCACCTGATGCGCAGCCCTGGCGGCCAGTGCAGCAAATCCCGAGCTCGGTATCATGTGCGGAGCAGATGGGGCTCGCCTTATTCCTTCAACCCGAACAATATCTTGCGCGTCTGGGCATCATCCTGTGGGTTGCGATTGATCTTGTCCCGGCCAATGGCCATCCCGCGCCGCAAGCCTTCGCGTTGCTTTAGGGTCTCATACCAGCGCTGCACATGGGGGAAATCGGCTAGGTCAATTTCCTGCCGCTTGTAGGTTTGTATCCAGGGAAAGCAGGCCATATCGGCGATGCTATAATCTTCACCCGAGAGATAGTCATGACCTGCCAGCCGCCGGTCCATCACGCCGAACAGCCGCAGCACTTCATCATGATAGCGTTCGGTTGCATATTCTATCCGCTCCAGTGCATAGAGTTTGAAATGGCCATGCTGGCCCATCATCGGTCCCAACCCGCCCATCTGCCACATCAGCCATTCCGTCGTCGCAATCTGGCCGCGCAGATCATGCGGCAGAAATTGCTCCGCCTTGTCCGCCAGATAAAGCAGAATCGCACCGGTCTCGAACACAGAAACCGGTTCCCCGCCATCCGCCGGATCATGATCGACGATCGCTGGGATCCGGTTGTTCGGGCTGACCGCGAGAAAATCCGCCGCAAACTGATCGCCCGCACCGATATTCACCCATTTGATATTATAATCGAGCCCACATTCCTCGAGCATGACGGAAATCTTCCAGCCATTGGGTGTCGGAGCGAAATAGAGATCGATCAAGAGATCATCATTTGTTGAAAATCACAAATTCCGTTCGCCGCATGACCCATCAAATCGCTTCGCTTTGTCCCGGCGTATTGACACCCATTTTCTGAAGATATTTCTTCACATTGCGCGCAGCTTGACGGATGCGTTGCTCATTCTCGACCAACGCAATGCGGACAAAGCCCTCGCCATCTTCGCCATAGCCAACGCCAGGCGCAACCGCGACACCGGCTTCGGTCAGTAGCTGTTTGGAAAATTCGAGACTGCCCATATGGGCAAGCTGCGGCGGCAACGGGGCCCAAGCGAACATCGATGCGGCGGGTGGCGGGATTTCCCAGCCGGCCCGGCCAAAGCTTTCGACCAGCACATCGCGGCGCTTGTGATAAAGTTCGCGGTTCTTAACGACCTGATCCTGCGGCCCATTGAGCGCGGCACAGGCGGCTGCCTGGATCGGCGTGAAGCCGCCGTAATCAATATAGCTTTTCACCCGGGTCAGGGCCTCGATCAACGTCTTATTCCCGACTGCAAAGCCAACCCGCCAGCCGGCCATGGAATAAGTCTTGCTGAGCGAGGTAAATTCCACCGCCACATCTTTGGCACCCGGCACCTGCAATATCGACGGCGTCGGATTGCCGTCATAATAAAGCTCGGAATAGGCGAGGTCGGACAATAGCCAGACCTTGTTTTCCTTAGCCCAAGCCACCAACCGCTCATAGAAAGCAAGGTCGACGACTTCCGCGGTCGGGTTGGAAGGATAGTTTACCACCAGCAAAGTCGGCCGCGGCACGGTAAAGGCCATCGCCCGTTCCAGCGCTTTCCAATAATGCTCGTCGGGCGTCGTCGGCACACTGCGAATAGTCGCACCAGCAATGATGAAACCGAAAGTATGGATCGGATAGCTCGGATTGGGCGCGAGGATACAGTCGCCCGGCGCGGTTATCGCCGTGGCCAGACTGGCCAGACCTTCCTTCGACCCGAGCGTGACAACTACTTCCGTGTCAGGGTCCACATCGACACCAAAGCGGCGGCCATAATAATTGGCTTGTGCCTTGCGTAGGCCCGGGATTCCTTTGGATGCCGAATAGCCATGCGCATCGGGTTTCTGCGCCACTTCGCACAGCTTGTCGATGACATGCTGCGGCGGCGGCAGGTCGGGATTGCCCATGCCCAGATCGATAATGTCTTCACCGGCCGCTCGTGCCGCTGCCCGCATGTTATTGACTTCAGCAATCACATAGGGTGGCAGGCGTTTGATGCGGTAAAACTCTTCGGACATTATAGATCGCTTCTTGCTTTAAATGTTATAGGGCCCCTGCTTTGCTTAATTTTGAAGCGAATGTCGAGGGCTTGAAGTCGGTTTTGGCAATTTGTGCCCGGTGCCTGCTGTGGAGCGCTGGTCGCAGATCACGACTGTCCCACATTAACTGCGCATCAAGTCCGGATCACTCAGGCCTGAAACCGGTTCGTCCCCCGCAAAACCGTCTGGCTGGCGCTGCCGCGCAACGCCGTCGACTTGGCGCGGATCGTGTCGAGAAAATGCCATGTCGAGGTAGCTTTTTCAGGGGTTAGCGCCACGGTCATATAGCCGCGGTTGGCGGTGTCGGTCCATTGCAGCTGGCTATTGGTTTCCCGCAACGCTTTGGCGACGACATCGGGCCTGGCGCCCGACAAATAGGATTCGAGCCCCGGAGAGGTGACGCTATGTCCGCCAAATTCGACACCGGCCTGGCCATCGGCGGTTTCCAGATTGAACGCCCAGCCT
>JABMNS010000396.1 GCA_013204445.1 Sphingomonadales bacterium | reverse complement strand
GAGCAGTTTGGACTCGTTTTTGAGAGTTTGGAAAAAATAGTCGATACCGAGTTGATGGGCCAGCCCATTCGCGTCGCGGTCTCGAGGTTGCCTCTTTCCGAGCAGTATCCGATTCAGTGGAGTCAGGCAGCCAGTGATACTTTAAATGCAAAATCGGCTCCGGGGACTGTGCGACAGGAGGTTCGGGGTTTCAGTACGGGAACGGCGTTGGCGATTGCCTTGAATGATTGCGGTCTCTGCTTTCGTCCTCGTCGGACGGCCGAGGGGACGCTGGGATTATTGATCGACCCTGTCAGCCTGCACCGCGATTTCTGGAACGTTGGATGGCCGCTTCAAAAACAACGAATTAAGGCGGCGCCGAAGTTCTTTGCAATCACAACGATTGAGCTAGACGACGTCACGCTCGGCGATGTGTTTGGTGCCGTCTCGGAATTATCCGAAACCCCTGTGATGATCGACTACGCGGCACTTGATGCCCATCAGATCGATCCGACAACGTTAAAGGTTTCGTTCAAACGCGCACAGACATCATGGAGCCTGGCACTCAAGCAAATGGTGGTTCCACAAAAGCTCTCGCGTGAAATTTGGCAGGACGAAGCGGGACGAACGTTTGTTTGGATCACCACGAACCGGCCCCTCAGCCGTTCCAAGCACGCGGTCCAATAAAGAAATGCAGAAATGGCGAATCCGGAAGATTCGGTTGGGCCTCTGGAAACGCACCCGCATTAGGTTGACAGGGAGAGGAGGGAGGGGGCAAGTCCGAACCAATTCATTTTGCGAGCAGTGTTTGCTCGATGAATGTTGTGTGCATACGGCCCTCGACGAAAGCGGAATCATTCAAAATTCGTTTGAGCAACGGTATTGTTGTCTTGATTCCCTCAACCACAAATTCGTCCAGGCAGCGTTTGAGACATGCGACGGCTTCAGGTCGGGTCGGTTTGTGGACAATCAGTTTGCCGATCATGGAGTCATAGTAAGGTCCAACCACATAGCCTTCATGAACGTGGGAATCCCAGCGGACTCCGTGGCCACCGGGAACTCGCAATTTGGTG
>JABMNS010000203.1 GCA_013204445.1 Sphingomonadales bacterium | reverse complement strand
GCGATCATCCGCGATAATCATTTTCTGATGATTGCGGACAAAATAGCTGGTAGAAAAACGGGGGCTGAAAATCTTGAACTTCCCACCTGCCTCGATCAGTGGGTCAAAAAATTTGCGCGGGGCGCCATTGGAACCGAAACTATCGACCATCATTTCGACCTCAATGCCTCGCTTGCAGGCCGCAATCAACATGTCCAGGACCATCCGGCCCACGCGGTCATTCTCGAACATGTAGAAGAACAGCTTAATGCTTTTGTCCGCCCCTTCGATCATGTCGACCAGCGCGGAAAGGCGTTCCGCTGCCTTGCGGACAAGCCGCAACCGGTTTCCACCGACATCAAACCATTGCGGCAGACCGGGTTGCAATAGCTGGTTATTCGCCGCGGTGCTCTCCATGGTTGTTAAGCATAGATTATCACCAGCGCACCGACAAACCATTAGATTGCCGATTAGCTTGCTGGCCTGTGTTTGGGCGAGACCGGATTTGTTGACAAATCGCGCCCGTCGCCCTAAATGCAGGCCTCTTTTCCTATAGTTTGCAGAATCAGGAGCGCCTTATGGCTCGCGTTACGGTTGAAGATTGCGTTGATAAAGTCACAAACCGGTTTGATCTGGTGTTGTTTGCTGCCCAGCGCGCACGAGAGATTTCAGGCGGCGCTGAGCTGACTGTTGATCGCGATCGCGATAAAAACCCGGTTGTGGCGCTGCGCGAGATCGCAGAAGAAACAGTCAAGCCGAAGGATCTGGAAGAAAGCCTGATTCAATCGTTGCAGAAGGTTCTCATCGACGATGATGATACGCCGGATGAAATCGGTTCGACCAGCCGGTCGGCAGAAGCGCTTCGCCTCACGGCTGCTGCGCCGCTACGCAGTGCCGGTGTCGCTGGAGACTACGGTCGCCGCTAAACGGTCCGCGTTACGGCGCAGAATTTATTGAGACAAGAAAAGGCCGCCGGGAATATTCCCGAGCGGCCTTTTCTTGTTTCTTATTCCGCTGTTGGACGGCGTACTTAAACCCCTTGCGGTTTGGGATCGCCAAACGGGCCCTTCTTCTTCCGTCCCGTTTTCGGGATGGTTGCGCCGATCGACGGCACAGCGGTCGGTTTGACGATATCACGATCCGGACGCTCGAACTTGCCGTTCTTGATCACTTCATCAATCTCGTCGCCCGACAGGGTCTCATATTCGAGCAATGCATTGGCCAAGGCGTGGAGTTGATCCTCGTGCTTGGTCAGCAGATGCTTCGCCCGACCATAGCTATCATCGATTAGCTTGCGAATTTCCAGATCGATCTTTTTCGCGGTTTCGTCAGACATATGGACGCGCTGGGATTGCGAATAGCCGAGGAAGGTTTCACCCTGTTCCTCCTCATATTGCAACGGACCCATCTCATCGGACATGCCCCATTGGGTGACCATGTCGCGTGCGAGCTTGGTCGCATATTGGATGTCGCTTGAGGCACCCGAAGATACTTTGTCATAGCCAAAGATGATTTCTTCGGCGACGCGCCCGCCCATGGAAACGGCTAGATTAGCGTGCATCTTGTCACGGTGATAGCTGTAATTATCGCGCTCTGGCAGACGCATGACCATGCCAAGTGCGCGACCGCGGGGAATGATCGTAGCCTTGTGGATCGGATCGGAAGCAACCTCATGCACCGAGACAATAGCATGACCGGCTTCATGATAGGCGGTCATTCTCTTTTCGTCGTCGGTCATCACCATCGACTTGCGCTCGGTGCCCATCATGACCTTGTCCTTGGCGTCCTCGAATTCGCTCATCGCGACCATTCGTTTGCCTCGGCGGGCTGCCATCAGCGCTGCCTCGTTAACCAGGTTGGCTAGGTCGGCGCCCGAGAAGCCGGGGGTGCCCCGCGCAATCGTGCGTGGGTCGACATCCGGTGCCAGCGGTACTTTTTTCATATGCACTGTCAAGATTTTCTCGCGCCCTTCGATGTCGGGGCGCGGAACGACTACCTGTCTGTCAAAACGGCCGGGACGCAGCAGGGCGGGGTCAAGAACGTCTGGGCGGTTGGTTGCTGCGATGATGATGATCCCTTCATTCGCCTCAAAACCGTCCATCTCGACCAGTAGCTGGTTCAAAGTCTGTTCGCGTTCGTCATTGCCATTGCCCAGACCGGCGCCGCGATGGCGACCGACCGCGTCAATTT
>JABMNS010000202.1 GCA_013204445.1 Sphingomonadales bacterium | reverse complement strand
GTGCACGACGATCCGGAAGATGCCGATATCGTCGCGCAGATCAAGGAACTGATCGAAACCAGAGTCCGCCCGGCAGTCGCCAATGACGGCGGCGATATCATTTATCGCGGCTTCAACCAAGGCGTAGTATTCTTGAAAATGCAGGGCGCCTGCGCCGGATGCCCGTCGTCGACCGCAACGCTGAAACAGGGCATTGAATCTTTGCTGAAACATTATGTTCCCGAGGTCACCGAGGTCCGGGCCGCATAAACTCTATAAAACTAAAGGCATATCAATGAATTCTCCTCTGGATCAAGCGGCGCTGGATCAGCTGTTTCTCGAAGCCCGAACCTATAATGGCTATCATGACAAGCCGGTATCAGTGACCCAGCTCCACGCGATCTGGAATCTGATGAAAATGGGCCCGACCAGCGCGAACATGCTGCCAGCGCGGCTCATGTGGTGCCATAGCCAGAAATCACGAGACCGGCTTGCCGAGCTGTCGTCTGAAGGAAATCAGGACAAAATCCGCAAGGCCCCGGTTGCCGTTATCATCGGCATGGATCAGGAGTTTCACGAGCATCTGCCGGAACTCTTCCCCCACGCCGACGCAAAAAGCTGGTTCGCGGGGGACGCAGAAGCGCGCAAAGTCCATGCCATGCGCAACAGTTCGCTGCAGGGCGGTTATTTCATTCTTGCAGCCCGCGCGCTCGGTCTCGACACCGGACCGATGTCCGGCTTTGACAATGATGCAGTCGACAAGAAATTTTTTGCCGACCAATCTAATGTCAAATCCAATTTTATCTCGACATTGGGCTATGGAGATCCGACGACAATTTTTGATCGCAGCCCACGCCCGGGATTCGATAAATTCAACAGCCTGATATAACCGGTTGATGGGCGAGCGCCTTCTAGCGATCGACACGGCCACGATCGCCTGCTCCGTCGCGCTGTTCGAAGATGGCGCACTGATCGCCTCGAACTACGCTGAGATTGGCCGCGGCCATGCGGAAAAACTCATCCCGGCAATTAAGCAATTACCTAATCGGGGCAAAGCCGATAAAATCCTGGTCAATTGCGGGCCAGGAAGCTTCACCGGCGTCCGTATTGGCATTTCCGCCGCGAAGGCATTAGCATTGGCCTGGGGCGCAGAAATTCAGGGCTATTGCTGCCTCGCTCTAGTTGCGGCTCAGGCCCAGAAAAAATTGGATACACCCCGCCCGATCTGCGTGACGATGCTCGCGGGCCATGGCGAATATTTTCTGCAGAATTTTGATGATAACGGCGAACCCATCGACCCGTTTGTCGCGCTTTCACCGGAACAGGCCGCGAGCGAGGTTAAAGCAGATGTCATTGCCGGATCGGCCGCGGCAGAACTTGCCATGATCGTCGGAACCAATATTCACTTTCAGATATTGCCAAATGCCGCTTATGTCTCTTTAGTAGCAAGCGATATGAAAAAATTGCCTCCCAAACCAATTTATGGGCGCGCGCCAGATGCCCAGCCAGTCAAGACAGTCTGACAGATGGCCAGTCGCCGCAGCTCTTGGGACGTTACCCCAATAGATATCCAGCTCGGCGATCTCAACCACTTGAACGATGTGATGAAAGTAATGGAAGGCGCCTTTCCCAAGGCTTATGGGGAAGGATGGAACTATCATCAATGCCGGTCGATGCTTGTCATGCCCAGTGCCAAGCTAGCGATTGCACGACAGCAGGACATGATTTGCGGCTTTGTGATGAGTCGTCAGGCGGCAGATGAAGAAGAGCTTCTGATGATTGCCGTTTCTCCGGAACGCCAATGCCGGGGAGTAGGCTATTTGCTTCTGGAGCATATGCTGCAGGCCGCACGAAGCCATGGCGTTTCGGCGGTTTTTCTGGAGATGAGGACGGATAATCCAGCGAAAAATCTCTATGCCAAATTCGGGTTTCACCAGATTGGGTTACGTAAGGATTATTATACTGGCCCTAATATGGAAAAATTCGATGCGGTTACTTACAAAACAATATTAACTAACGAAACTAATGGCACTGCAGCTTGACTGTTGCAACTTGCCTGCGATTTGTGTAATTAACAGATCATACAACATGCAATATAATAATAAATTTCGCGAAGAGGTAATAGAAATGACAGAGGAAGAAATTGCTCTGAATGAAACGTTGATTGCGTTCACTTCAGACATTGTTGCGGCACATGTCAGCAACAATAGTGTTGCGGTATCTGATTTGCCGCTTATCATTAGCAGTGTTCATGGAGCACTCGCTGCCCTTTCGAGCAAAGCGGCTGAACAGGCGCGTCCTGATCCTGCCGTTCCGATCAAAGCATCGATCAAGCCAGATTATGTCGTCTGCTTGGAAGATGGCAAGAAGCTGAAGATGCTGAAACGCCATCTGATGACACATTATGGCATGACGCCGGAGGATTATCGCGCCAAATGGGGCCTTCCAAACGATTATCCAATGGTAGCGCCCAATTATGCGGAAAAGCGCCGGCAGCTTGCCAAGGCCATCGGCCTCGGCAAGAAAAAGGGCAAAAAGACATAAGCTGCTTTCTTATTGCATTGAATTCAGAAAATTGCGGCGACCTTGCCGCAATTTTCTCTTTGCAATATCCCGCACGCCGCATAGAGTCTTCCCCAGCGTAACGGAAGGGTTCCATGCCGCAGAAAATTGATCTTGAAGCATTATGTGCGGAAAAAGGACTTCGCATCACCGACCAGCGTCGGGTTATAGCCCGTGTCATTTCCGATGCCGAGGATCATCCCGACGTTGAAACCCTGCACGAACGGGCTGCCGCGGTGGATCCCCGCATCTCGATCGCGACCGTCTACCGAACGGTTCGTCTATTTGAAGAAGCGGGTATTTTGGACCGCCACGATTTCGGAGATGGTCGGGCCCGCTATGAAGCGGTCCCGGAGGCGCACCATGATCATTTGATCGATGTCGAAACTGGCAAAGTCATTGAATTTGTAGATCCGGAACTTGAAGCGCTGCAAAAGCAGATTGCCGAGAAGCTCGGTTATCGGCTGGTTGACCATCGCATGGAGCTATATGGCGTATCTCTCGCCAGAAAAACCTAAGGTGCCTAACCCCGACCCGGAGGCGCGACCTTGTGACACCCAGCCAATGGCATATCGGCTGTGGGATGGAGCGACGCCAATGGGTTATCTTAGATTTTCACTACGCATGACCCTGCTGTTTACCGCATTATTTGCTTGTATCCCATTATACTATATTTGGCGGTTTTTCGGACTGTCCAATCCTTGGCCTCGAACGTTTCTCAAGATTGCTGCCTTCTCTTGCGGTGCGCGAGTCAATATCATCGGCACCCCGATCAAGCGGGACGTTTTCTTCATTTCCAATCATTTGTCCTGGGTGGATATTGCGATACTGGGCGGACATAGCGGAACCGCCTTTGTCTCGAAGGAGGAAATCAGGAATTGGCCGATTATCGGCTGGCTCTGCCGACTGAATGATACGGTCTTTGTTTCGCGATCGGACCGGATGGGCGTGGCCCAGCAAATCAACCAGCTGCGGGATGCTCTGGAAGAAACCTGGGCAATCACGATTTTTCCCGAGGGTACGACAACCGACGGTTCCACTCTGCTTCCGTTCAAGGCCCCTCTGCTGAAAGTGCTGGAGCCACCGCCACCTGGCATATTGGTGCAGCCGATATTTCTGAACTACGGAAACGATGCCCATGACATTAGCTGGACGGGCGAGGAAAGCGCGCCATCAAACGCTTGGAGGCTACTCACCCGGCGCAGCAGCTTTCTGGTCGAAGTCCATTTTCTGGAGCCCTTTGACCCAGACCATTATTCCTGCCGCAAAGATATCGCGGCAGAGGCGAGGCGACGAATTATCGAACCGCTTTCAGCTTCCCTGGGGGGAAAACCCATTGTATAGGCTCGGTCTATGACTCAAGCCGATCTTAAAAAATTCCACATTAAATCCTTTGGTTGCCAAATGAACGTCTACGACGGGGAGCGCATGTCTGAATTGCTCGTCGATCAGGGCATGAGCGCCGCCAAAAATAGCGAAGAAGCCGATCTGGTGGTGCTGAATACTTGCCACATTCGCGAGAAAGCGGTCGACAAAGTCTATTCGGATATCGGGCGCTTGCGCAGAAAAGACGGCACCAGCCCGATGATCGCCGTCGCCGGTTGCGTCGCTCAGGCGGAGGGGAAAGAAATTTCACGCCGGGCGCCGAGCGTCGACATTGTCGTCGGTCCGCAAGCCTATCACCGACTGCCGGAACTCATGGAAGTGGCGAAATCCGGCAAGAAGGCGCTCGATACCGACATGCCCGCCATATCAAAATTTGATGTTCTGCCATCCCGCGGAAAGCAGGCTCGACCAACCGCTTTCCTGACGGTGCAGGAAGGCTGCGACAAATTTTGCACTTATTGCGTGGTTCCCTATACGCGCGGCGCAGAAATTTCCCGACCTTGGACCGATCTGATTGATGAGGCCAAGGCACTGGTCGATGGCGGGGCACGAGAAATCACGCTGCTCGGCCAGAATGTCAACGCATGGAGCGGCGAGGACGACAAGGGTCAAAATCAGGGTCTCGATGGCCTGATCCGGGCACTCGACAAGATTTCGGATCTGAAACGCATTCGCTATATGACGAGCCATCCCAACGACATGACCGAAGGGCTGATTGCCGCGCATGGCGAGGTGGCTAAACTCATGCCCTTTATCCATCTTCCGGTGCAATCGGGCAGCGACCGGATCCTCAAGGCGATGAACCGTTCCCACAGCTCGCAAAGCTATCTTGATATTCTCGACCGGATGCGCGAATTGCGGCCAGATATTGCATTGTCCGGCGACTTCATTGTCGGCTTCCCCGGCGAAAGTGATCAGGATTTTGAAGAAACGCTGCAGATTGTTCGCGACGCCAATTATTCGCAGGCATTCTCCTTCAAATATTCGCCACGCCCCGGAACGCCAGCAGCGGCGATGAACGAACAGATAGAGCCGGAAGTGATGGACGAACGACTGCAGAGATTACAGGCGTTGCTGAACGAGCAGCAATATGCGTTCAATCAGCAGACCGTGGGCCGCAGAACCAACATTTTGCTCGAACGCCAGGGCAAGCTGGACGGCCAGTTGATTGGCAAGACGCCTTGGTTGCAATCGGTGCATATCATCTCGCCCGATCTGAAAATTGGCGATTTGGTTGAAGTAGAAATCACCCAGGCCGGCCCCAACAGCCTTACCGGTCAGATCAAAGAAAGGCTCGCTGCCTGATGGTCCAAAAGACGAAAGCCGGAACGTCCGGAAAGATCACTAAACTGGATCTTGAATTTGACGATCCGCAGATTTTGGGGGATCTGTTCGGCGAATGTGACCGGAATATCGTCGCGATCGAAAATAGGCTTGGCGTCTATATCGCCGCACGCGGGACTAAATTGAAAATTGAGGGCGAGGAAGCGGCCGTATCTCAGGCACGCGCCGTCCTGACCGGAATCTATAACCGCTTGGAACAGGGTCAGGAAATTGACGCCGGGGCGGTCGAAGCGATTATTGCCATGGCGGTCGATCCCCGTGTTGCCAAAGCCGCGGAACATTCTGAAATCGGCGCGGCCGACAACAAAAATGATGTCGCCGATGCACCGAAGGTGATGATCCGTACACGCAAGAAAACCATCTTCCCACGTAGCGTCCGGCAGGCGCATTATATGGAAGCCCTCGCCCGCGACGATATGATTTTTGCTTTGGGTCCCGCAGGGACCGGCAAAACCTATCTGGCGGTGGCGCAAGCGGTTTCTCAACTGATCAGTGGCTCCGTTGATCGACTTATACTTTCACGCCCTGCGGTTGAAGCGGGCGAAAAAATTGGCTTTCTGCCGGGCGACCTGAAGGAAAAGGTCGATCCTTTTCTTCGTCCCCTATATGACGCGTTATACGACACGCTTCCTGCCGAGCAGGTGGAGAGGCGCATCGAGAGCGGAGAGATCGAAATTGCTCCCATCGCCTTCATGCGTGGTCGCACCCTTGCCGATGCGTTTGTCATTCTCGACGAGGCACAAAATACCACTGCCGCGCAAATGAAAATGTTTCTGACCCGCTTTGGCATGAACAGCCGTATGGTGATTTGTGGCGACCCCAAACAGGTCGATCTTCCAAAAGAAGCGGTATCGGGGCTTGCTGACGCGGTTACCAAATTGCAGGATATCGAGCGAGTCAGCGTGGTTCAATTCGGTGCCGGCGATGTTGTCCGCCACCCTCTGGTAGGCAAAATTGTCGAAGCCTATGAAGGCAAAGATGCTGCAGACTGAATTGATAGCGTCTCCGTTGTGGGAAAATGAACAGGATTGGACAGACGTGGCGGCGCGGGCGGCAAAAGCTGCAATCGCCGCCTCCTCTCATGGTGATCTATTGTCCCTGAATTTCGCAATAGAGCTTAGCGTCAAGCTCTCCGACAATGCCGAAGTCCAGTCTCTGAACAAGGCCTATCGCGGCAAGGACAAGCCCACCAACGTCTTGTCCTTTCCTCAGATCCAGCCAGACCTGCTAGAAACGCTCGAGGATACTGACGACGGAGAGGCATTGCTCGGAGATATAATTCTGGCTTATGAGACATGTTGGGACGAGGCAGCCGCAAAGAACATTTCGATTTCCACTCATGTTTCACATTTGATTGTGCACGGGTCCCTGCATTTGCTAGGATATGATCACGAAAATGAGGTAGATGCCGGGGTAATGGAAAATTGCGAAATCAATGCATTGGCAACACTCGGAATTGCCAATCCTTATGCAGAACAAGCGCAAAGCAGGTAATCAAAAACTAGAATGACCGACGTTGAAAAAGACAATGGCACCAGTATGGCTCGCAGCAGCAGCCAATCCAGAGAAGAAGAAGAGCCCGGGCGAATATGGCGGAGCCTGAAGGCTCTGCTATTCGGCAATAGTGATGACAATAGCCTGCGTGCGCAGATCGAGGAAGTCCTCGACGACCATGAAAGCGATGCCGAATCCGATCCCAATAACAAACCGGACGTATCGTCACTAGAACTGGAAATGTTGCGCAATATGCTGCATTTCAGCGAACATCGGGTCGATGATATCGCGGTGCCCCGTGCTGACATCATTGCCATCGAGGAAAGCTCTCCGTTCAGCGCTTTTGTCGATATATTCTCCGAGCACGGACACAGCCGCATCCCGGTTTATCGGGAGAATCTCGACAATATTATTGGCATGATCCACATCAAGGATATTTTTGCGATTGTTGCCAAAGGCGGTCCGTTCCCGGACGATATAACCCCGTTTCTCCGACAGCCCCGCTT
>JABMNS010000201.1 GCA_013204445.1 Sphingomonadales bacterium | reverse complement strand
TAGTCAGATTCTCCGAAAAATTACTGTTGAAATCGAATAGTTGTCTTGCGCTTTAAGAGCCTGACTGACCGGACGCAAGGGGAACGAGTTTGCCCGGGTTCATAATGTTCTTTGGATCAATCGCCGTTTTTATTGCGCGCAGCATGGACAGGCGCGCATCGGAAGACAGTCGTCCCAGTTCCGCGCGCTTATTTTGTCCTATTCCATGCTCTGCCGAAATTGAACCGCCCGCAGCAATGACGAGGTCATGGACCAGCGGGGTTATTTGTTTCCCGAAGTCCCGCATCCATTCTTGTGGCTGCACATCTGCTGGTGCTTTGACGTGGAAATGGACGTTGCCATCTCCCATATGGCCGAATGCAGCAACCTTGGTTCCCGGGAATCTTGCTTCGATGACTGGTGATGCCTCGTTGATAAACCGGGCCATACCCGTTACCGGAACGCTGATGTCATGCTGCAGAGCCGGGCCGTTGGCACGTTCGGCTTCGGCAATGGAATCGCGGATTTTCCAGAAATCCTCAGCTTGCTGTTCGCTGGCCGCGAGAGTTGCATCTTCGATCAAATTCCGTTCCATAGCGTCTGTGAGCAGATTTTCGGTGACGGACCTTGGATCTTGCGCATCCGGCTGATCACGCACGATTTCGATCAGAACATGCCAGCGATGCTTGCCTTCCAGCGGCGAACGGGTGCCGGGAATGTAGCGTAAAACCGAATTCAAGCATGTTTCGGGAATGATTTCAAAACCTTCCAGCGATTGTGGCGTCCGGCTATTGAGAAACCGGAACAGCTGATAGGCCGCGTCCGTACTGTCGACTGCGGCCCAAGAAACACAGCGATCCACCAAGGCGGGTACGGTTTTCAAGGTCGCGGCGGTGACAACGCCCAGAGTGCCCTCGCCGCCAACGAACAATTGTTTTAGATCATAGCCACGATTGTCTTTTTTCAGTGCCACGAGCGCCTCGAAGATGCTGCCGTCGGGCAGGACGGCTTCTATCCCGGCCACTAGCGAGCGCATCGTGCCGTGGCGCAACACCTGGGTGCCGCCAGCATTTGTAGAAATGAGACCGCCGACCGTGGCGGAGCCTTTACCGCCAAGGGTCAGCGGGAATCTCTGCCCGTCGGCAGTGAGAGCTTCGTGCAGATTCTGGAGAATGACGCCGGCCTCGCACACCACCAACTGGTCTTCACACTCTATCGCCCGGATCCGGTTCATGCGGCGCAGTGACAAGAGCACTGACTGACCGCTGATATCAGGCGTCGCTCCCCCGACCATGCCGCTATTGCCTCCTTGCGGCACGATAGCTACGGCGTTTTCATTCGCAATCTTGAGTATTTCTGCGGTCTCTTGCGTGCTCGCCGGAGAAATCATGGCTGCCGCAGCGCCGGTATAACGGCCGCGCCAGTCGGTGAGCCAAGGTGCCATATCATCGCCCGTGCTGGTGAAGCCCTTTGCGCCTACAACCGACCGCATCTGTTCCAACCATTTGGCTATTTTTGGCATATTCATTTTCCCGCGCAGTGGCGCTACCTGTCCGCGGAGCCACCATCTGAGTAGAGCCGTGACAGGCACGTTATTTCAACATGATATTAGATGATAGATTCTCAGTTCATGCAATATTCAATCGCAGTTGATATACCGCAAGCTAGGATTAGTTAAAGGATTATGGTGAGCCTGTCACTTACAGCGATATTGCTGCTCTCTGTGCCAGATATGCGCGAGATGCAGTCGGTGGATATTTCGCCGGGAGACACGGCTATGACCTATGTGTCTGAACGCCCGCGCGTCTATGCTCAGGTCCGAATCGAAAAGCGGGTTATCATCAGGGTGCCGCGCCGTCGAGCGACCCCTTTGGCGCCGATGGCGGGTTTTTCGCAGGAGACATCGCGACAGTCCTATCGCGAAAAGAAAATCGGAAAATGCCTGCCTATGAACAATATTCTCGGTGTGCAGATGTTCGCGGATCGCTACCTCGACCTGGTTACAAACGATCGAAAGAGAATCAGGGTCCAGCTCGAGGATAAATGCCAGGCGCGGAGCTTTTATTCCGGTTTCTATGTGGAGAAAACAGCGGATGGCAGAATGTGTGCAGGCCGAGATATCCTGCACTCCCGGACCGGAGTCAAATGCGAGATTGACCGATTTCGTGAACTTATCCCGACACCCTAGACCAAGCGAGAAAGCTTGACAAATCCCAGATCTGGGATCATTGCCCAGCATAGCCCGAGAGGCTAAGACAGGATGCAACGGTGCATCCTATATTTTTCCGGAACCACTATGAAATTTGCCGATATCGGCCTGTCTGAAGAACTGTTGAAATCCGTAGCCGAAGCTGGCTATGACGAACCGACGCCGATTCAAGCGCAGGCCAT
>JABMNS010000200.1 GCA_013204445.1 Sphingomonadales bacterium | reverse complement strand
GACCCCTCGGCTCTTCTGGAGGTGCGCCGTTATCTGGCGCTGCCCTTTGATGTGGAACTGGTTGATGGTCCGGCGTTCGAGAAGCTTCTCAGCGCCCATTATGCGATGGACGGCTCTGCTGCGGCGATGGCCGGCGACATGGCGCTGGCCGGGGAAGGGCTGGACGATATTGCCGGCGATATTCCGAGCGCAGAAGATCTGCTCGACAGCGCCGATGATGCGCCAACGATCAGGCTGATCAACGGGATCATAGCCGAAGCGGCCCGGCAGGGCGCCTCGGATATTCATATTGAACCCTATGAGACCGGGCTTGTCGTGCGGATGCGGGTCGACGGCGTGCTGACCGAGAAGCTTCGTATGCCGCCGCATGTAGCTGGCGTGATCGTCAATCGGATCAAGGTGATGGCGCGGCTCGATATTGCCGAGCGGCGGATCCCGCAGGATGGCCGGATCAGCCTGACATTGGGCGGGAAGCTTCTGGATGTGCGCGTCTCCACATTGCCCAACAGAGCCAGCGAACGGGTGGTGATGCGGATATTGGACAAGGAAAGCGCCGGCATATCGCTCGACCTGCTCGGCATGTCGCCAAGTACGCATGCGATCCTGACGGACGCGCTTTCGGAACCCAATGGTATCATCCTGGTGACCGGTCCGACCGGCTCGGGCAAGACGACCACGCTTTATGCTGGGCTCAAGCAGCTCAATGACGGCAGCCGCAATATCCTGACCATCGAGGACCCGGTCGAATATGCGATCGAAGGCATCGGCCAGACCCAGGTCAATGCGAAGGTCGGGCTGACCTTTGCCGCAGGCTTGCGCGCCATACTCCGGCAAGACCCGGATGTGGTGATGATTGGCGAGATCAGAGATAGAGAGACGGCCGAGATAGCGGTGCAGGCGAGCCTGACCGGCCATCTGGTGCTGTCCACGGTGCACACCAATGATGCGGTCGGCGCGATCACTAGAATGCGGGACATGAAGGTGGAGCCGTTTCTGCTGGCGTCCACATTAAGAGCGGTGATTGCCCAGCGTCTGGTGCGCAAGCTGTGCGAACATTGCCGCACGCCGATTCAGGCCGATGGCTCTCTTGCCTCTTTGCTCGGCTTTGATAATGGCACGGTGGTCTACCGCGAAACCGGCTGCGAACATTGCAACCAGACCGGCTTTCAGGGCCGGATCGGTGTGTTCGAGGCGATCCGTATCGATGACACATTGCGCAAGCTGATCAACGATGGCGGCGACGAAGCGCGGATCGCCGCCCATGCCTTCCTGCGCCAGCCGAACCTCGGCTCCGCCGCCAGAGCCCTTGTCCGCGAAGGCCTGACCACCGCCGAAGAAGGTATCAGAATATCCCGGCGCGAAAGCGAAGCGGTCGCAGGCTAGCTCTTCCCATCGGCCCCTCGCGGCGTTACTATCTTGCATGACCGATCAATCCACCATGACCTATGCTCGCTATCTGGCGCTCGACACCCTGCTCGACGCGCAGCATCCACGATCAGATCTGGACGATGAGATGCTGTTCATCATCATTCACCAGACCAAGGAGCTCTGGCTCAAGCAGATCATCCGCGAAATGCGCTTTGCCAAGCAGCAAATAGCCGCCGATGCGTTGGTGCCGGCCTATAAGGCGCTGGCGCGGGTCAGTCGTATCCAGGCGGTCATGACGCTGAGCTGGGATGTATTGTCTACCATGACGCCCAGCGACTATACGCGGTTCCGTCATGTATTGGGGCCAAGTTCCGGCTTTCAGTCTGACCAGTTCCGCACCGTGGAATATATGCTCGGTCTCAAGGACAAGGCCTTTCTGAAATACCAAGACGATCGCCCGGAAGCAAAGGCGGCGATGCAGGCCGCTCTCGATCAACCGAGTATCTGGGACGACGCGATAGCGGCGCTGGCGCGGGCCGGCTTTGATATCGCTCCGGATTTTCTCGACCGCGATTTTGCCCAATCCCATCAACCGTCGGAACAGGTTGAGGCGGCCTTTCTGCAAGTGTACCGTAATCCCGAAAAATATTGGGAACTCTATCAACTGGCCGAAAAACTGGTCGATCTCGACGACGCAATGGCGACCTGGCGGCACAAACATGTGCTGACGGTCGAGCGGATTATCGGCGGGAAAATGGGTACCGGCGGAACGGCGGGAGTTTCCTATCTGCAAAGCACGTTGGGCAAGCGCGCCTTTCCCGAACTATGGTCGCTGCGGACGCAATTATGAGCTGGAAACATTTGTTTTCCAAATCTCTCGCCGCTAATCCTGAACACCTGCATTTTGCCGCACACAGCCATCATCTATGGCCCGATGTGAGTCATTCTGGGCATATGACGGCTTGGCAGGATGCAGCGACGCTGGCGGATCATAAATGGGACAAGATCATGGGCCCCGTCTGGTCCGAAGCGCAGCAGCATGTCGCTGATGAATTGAAGCTGCCCGATCCAGCGACGCTTTGCTTCGCGCCCAACACCCATGATTTTATTGTGCGATTATTGTCCGCTATTCCGGCGCGGCCGGTCCGGGTATTGGCGACCGATGGCGAGTTTCACAGCTTTCGCCGGCAAATGACCCGCTGGGTGGAAGCGAGAGAAGTTGTTTTAGAAACAGTGCGGCCGGAGGCTTTGCTCGACACCGCTCGATCCGGTGATTTTGATCTGATATTTGCCAGCCATGTCTTGTTCAATTCCGGCACGATCATCCCCGCTCTCGATCATCTTGCCGTGCTCGCCCGTCCTGATGGGCCCTGGGTGGTGATCGATGGCTATCATGGCTTCATGGCGATCGAGACCGATCTGTCACCTATTGCCGACCGGATATTTTACCTCTCCGGCGGCTATAAATATGCGATGGCGGGAGAAGGCGCCTGCTTCCTCCATGCCCCTCCCGGCTTTGCTGAACGACCGGTTGTCACCGGCTGGTATGCCGCTTTTGATGATCTCGCCTTGTCGCCCGGAGACGTCGGCTATGCACCGGATGGACGGCGCTTTCTGGGCAGTACGTTCGATCCGTCCGGCCTCTACCGCTATAATTTTGTGCAGAATATGCTAGCCGCCGAAGGGCTGACGACAGCAGTGATTTCTGCCCATGTCGCCACCCTCCAGGCGCAGTTTCTGGAGGGTGAGCCGCTGGCAGATTTTGACCTGCTCAACCCGCTCGACGATCAACCGCACGCGCGATTTTTGGCTTTCCGTGGAGAAGCTGCACCAAAGCTACATGACATGCTGGCCGATCATAATGTCGTGACCGATGTCCGCGGCGATGTTCTGCGGATCGGCTTCGCGCTCTACCATGATCCCGAAGATGTGGTGCGTTTGGCAAAAATAATAGGCCAGCTGGGCTGAGGGCTCCGCCGCTACGGTTTCATCGTCTGAGCTCCATTTTCTGTCTTGTTTGCGGCTTGCCCTCTAGATTTTGCCATTGACCTGCGGGATTTTTCTCATAGGTTTAATTGATCAATTAAATTCGCCTTGAAAAGGACAGACCATGAGCATTTCCGTCGATATCCAGAATGATGTGGCCCTGATCACCTTGGATGATGGCAAGGCCAATGCCGTCAATTTTGCGCTGATGGAGGCGCTCAACGAGGCGCTGGACAAGGCCGAGGCGGATGCCAAGGCGATCGTGCTGGCTGGCCGCGAAGGGCGTTTCTCTGGCGGTTTTGACCTGGGTATGATGGGCAGCTTTACCCGCGACGATTCTGTCCGCCTGCTCGACCGTGCTTCGGAACTGCTGCTGCGTCTCTATGGCGGACCTGTTCCCGTCGTCGCAGCCTGCACCGGCCACGCCATTGCCATGGGTGTATTCCTGCTGATGGCCTGCGATACGCGTATTGGCGCAGCGGGCGATTTCAAACTGGGCGCGAATGAATCGATTACCGGCATGACGTTGCCGGTGTTTGCGGTTGAGCTGGCGCGGGACCGGCTCAGCCCGCTGCATCAGACCCGTGCTATGATTCAGGCCTATATCTATGATCCGAAAGGCGCGGTTGAGGCCGGATATCTGGATATGCTGGTGGAACCGGACAAAGTGGTTGGTCAGGCTACCGCGATTGCCGGTCAGCTCGCCAAGCTGCCGGGCCATGCCTATGCCCACCAGAAATCAGCGATGCGCAAACCGGCGCTGGATGCGATCCGGGCGAGCATCGGCAACCATCCCAACTTGCGGAATTAGACCCTGGGCCGCTAGCGATGCTGGTCGATCAGGATCGGATTGCCATCGGGATCGGTCAGCATGATGCTGGCCGGGCCCTCACTGCCTTCGGCCGGGCTATCCAGCTCCACGCCCGCTGCCAGTAATGATTTCTCTATGGTGCGGACATCGTCAAATTCATCGATATTTTGTGCCTCCTGATCCCAGCCGGGATTAAAGGTGAGCATACTCTTGGGGAACATGCCTTCAAGCAGACCGATCAGCGTCTCGCCATTTTTTAGGATCAGCCATTTCTGGTCTTCATCACCATTAAATTTGCTAAAGCCGAGCTGTTCGTAAAAGGCCCTGGAACGGGCGATGTCCTTGACCGACAGCCTGAGGAAAAAGGCTCCAAGTTTCATTGTCATTCTCCTCCGTTACGATGTTTGGCGTGCGGGCAGGATTTTAGGGTTTCGCAGCAGCGCGGCCAACAGCAGGCCGCAGAGTAACAGGATTTTCAAGACCGATTTCGTCATCATTATCGCTGTGGGCCAATTGGTTTATCCATAGCTGCGAAACCCTTAGCCTGGGCTATTGCTCATCCAGCAGATATTTCTGCCAGAAAATCAGGCTCGCCCAGAATTGATAGTCGCCATTGGCCTTCTTGCGGAAGCCATGGCCCTCATTCTCGGCCAGCAAATGCCAGGCGGGACGGCCATTGGCGCGGACGGCGGTGACGATCTGCTCGGCTTCGCTTGCCGGGACGCGCGGATCATTGGCGCCGGTGACGACCATCAGCGGGATTTTGATCTCGCTGGCGCGGATCAGCGGACTGATCTCCTCCAGTTTGAGGCGTTGTTCGGTGACGCGCTCGTCGCCATATTCCATCCGCCTGAGATCACGGCGGTAGGCCTGGGTGTTCTCGAGAAATGTGACGAAATTGGAAATGCCGACCGTTTCCAGCCCGGCCTTCAGCCTTTTTCCATAGCGCAGCATCGAGGCCAGCGTCATATAGCCGCCATAGCTGCCGCCGGTGACGGCGATGCGCTTGCGGTCGATCTTCCGGTCTCCGCGGAGCTGGTCGAGAAAGGCTCCGATATCCAGCACGCTATTCTCCCGCAGCCACGGGCCATTGTCGAGCGCCATAAATCTTTTGCCAAAGCCGGTTGATCCGCGCACATTGGGATAGAATATCGCGATGCCCAGTTCATTAATCAGATAATTGCCGCGCCCCAGAAAGCTCGGTGTCGCCTGGCCTTCCGGGCCGCCATGGATGTTGATGATCAGCGGCCGTTGGCCCTTGTGCCGGTCGGGATCGGGCCGGTAGAGAAAACCGGACATTTTCTCGCCATCGAAACTGGTGATCTGGATCAGTTCCGGCGCGACATTGGCGGCGCTATCCAGCCCGCCGGTCTCGCTCTTGGTCCAGCGCGGGACCGCCAGCGTCTCCGGGTTGACGCTATAGGCATCACCGCCGGTCTGGTTGCTGTTGAGCGTAATGCCCAGCTCCCCCCAGGGCGCGAATTTGACGCCGCTGATGACCCCGGCTGGAAAGCCATCAACGCCTCGGACCTGGCCGCTTTGCACGTCATAGAATTTGAGCAGCGAGCGACCGGCATGATTGACTTCAAAGGCAATCCAGCGGCCGTCCTGGCTGATATCGAAAGCGGTAATATCCCAGATTTTCTCATCGACCACCGGTTCGAACAGCGAAGTTTCCAGATTGACGATGCCCAGTCGTTTGACATCGCTGCCATCATCCGATGCCGCCCAGAGCCGACCGTCGGGCGCGAATTTCAGCCCGTCATAGCCCACCGGTTTGTTGCTGTCGGTCAGCTTGCGCGAAGTGCCCTGCGCAATGTCGATCAGATAGAGTTGATTGTCGGAGACCGAGACATAGTTGAACACCAGCAATTGCTTGTCATCCGGTGAAAAGTCGATCGGAAACCAGCCCCCCCCGGTAGAAGCGATCAGCATCCGGGCGCTTTCCGGACGGGCCGGGTGCATTAGATAAATGTCATTGTACAGTCCGGTGCGCTTGTTCGAACCAAAGGCAAGCATCCGTCCGCTGCTCGACCATGGCCCCAGACTGTTGCGGCTGGTGCCGTCGGTCAGCATCCTGGGGCGGCCGTTCGCCAGCGCGTAGATCTGGTTGACCTCGTCGCCGCCGCTGTCTTTCTCGAACAATAGCGCCGAGCCGTCGGGCGCATAGTGGCCTGAGTAAACCGGTTCGCCGGCAAAGGTCATCTGCTCGCGCTGTCCCATCGGGGTCGCGACGCGGTGCAGCTGGCTGGTATCGGCAAAGCGCGTCGACACCAGCATCGCCCTGCTCTTCGGGTCCCAGTCGACAAAACTGGCTGTGCGGTATTCCATATAGGGCCGGGTTCGTTCGACCATGTCCAGCGGCACTGATGGGATTTGATTGGCGACCAGCGCGGCTGGCTTGGGCGCAACACCTTCCGCCAGCGCCGGGCCGGGCCATGCGATTGTCGTTGCAGCCACCAGCATGCCGGCCAACCATTTGCCTATCATAAACTCATCCTGCCATTCTGTTGTGCGATGTTTATGGACGAAGCGTGGCAAAAGCAATTAGAGGGGGCCATGTTTTGTGCTGACAGTCCCTTTGTCCTGTTCGATGATGCGCGTGAATCGGGTGCTGCCCCGGCGCGCCTCTATCGCGATCCAGTGACAGTGCTGCGGGCCGACAGTCCGGAGCAACTGGAAAACTGTCTCGAGCAGATTTCCGCAGCGTACGAGCAGGGGCTGCACGCGGCGGGCTATATTTCCTATGAAGCCGGACTGGTCTGGGAAGATCGACTGGCTGACCGGCTTCCGGACACGCTGCCCACGCCCTTGCTCTGGTTCGGCGTGTTTAGAGATTATGACCTGTTATCGCCAGAGCAACTGGTCGAGATGTTGCCATCGCCCGATGGCGCCTGGCTGGGTGCCTTGCGCCCGACCATAACCCGGGAAAATTATGACAGCGCCTTTCAGAAGGTGCAGGATTATATAATCGCCGGCGATATCTATCAGGCGAATCTCACCTTTCACGCCATCGCCAGCTATGCTGGCCATCCGCTGGCACTCTATGCAGCGATCCGGGGCAGGGCGCAGGCTGGCTATGGCGGGGTGGTGTTTGATGGCACAAACTGGATGCTGTCTTTCTCGCCCGAGCTGTTCTTCGCGCTGAAAGACGGCCGGATCACCGCCAGGCCGATGAAAGGGACCGCAGCGCGGGTTGCCGATGCGAAGGCGGATGCGGCGGTGCGTGCAGAGTTGCAGAGCGACCCCAAGCAGCGCGCCGAAAACCTGATGATCGTCGACCTGCTGCGCAACGATCTGTCGCAGGTGGCGGAGCAGGGCAGCGTCAAGGTGCCGGAACTGTTCCATATCGAAAGCTATCCGACCATTCACCAGATGACCTCGACGGCCACCGCCCAGCTGCAGGACGGCCTTGATGCGGTCGACGTCATCCGCCAGATTTTCCCCTGCGGCTCGATCACCGGCGCGCCGAAAATCCGGGCGATGGAGATTATCGATGAACTGGAATGCCCCCCCGATGGCATTGGCCCGCGCGGCATCTATTGCGGTTCGATCGGACGGTTTGACGCCAATGGTGATGCGGCCTTCAATGTCGCGATCCGCACCTTCTTCCTAAAAGACGGAAAAGAAACGCTTTCTATTGGTCTTGGCTCTGGCGTAGTTGCGGATTCGGACGGGGATGATGAATGGCGGGAATGTCTCGCCAAGGGGAGATTTGCGAAAGTGGATGTCAACGCACAGGGTGGCCATAAGGTTGACCTGATCGAGACCATGGCCTTTGACCCCGCGAGCGGCATCGCCCGGCTGGAAGCGCATCTGGAACGGATGAAGACCAGCGCCCGAGCCCTGGAATTTGAATTCGACCGCCACGCCGCGCGCAACGCGATTCAGGCGATCACCTTTCATCAGGAAACCCCCGCGATGGTCCGGCTGCACCTCGCACAATCGGGCGTGCTGGCGATCGAGCTAAAGCCGATGCCGGCGCCGCAAGACGGGCCAGTCCGGTGCCAGTTGGTGCCGATGCAGACAGACAAGCAAGACTTTCGCCTGCACCATAAGACCAGCGACCGGCGGGTTTATGAAGTGGATGGGCTTCCGGACGGCGTGTATCCGATCTTTGTCGATGCCAACGGTTTTATCACCGAAGGCGTGATCTGGAATATCTTTGTCGAAAGCAACGGCAAGCTGCTGACGCCGAAGCTGTCGCGCGGCGTGCTGCCAGGCGTGTTCCGGGCCGAACTGCTGGAGAACGGGCAGGCGGTCGAGGCGGATTTGACGGCCGAGGATTTGGCTGGCGGGTTTTTGGTGGGAAATAGTGTTCGGGGGTTTTCTGGGGCTGAAATTAGTTAGTGAATAAATAAGTTCAATGTCACGGAAATCCAAGGCTTGGGCCTAGTCCGCCTTGCTTCAGAAGACAGAAATCTGGCCTAGGCCCCGGGCTTCGCCGGGATGACAATATTGCTGTCGATACAACTGGCGCCTGAATATTGTGGCGACAGTTCGCCAAACGCCCCAACCGCTATTTACCCGCCATCCCCGCTTTCCAGGCCTTCACACCCGCCAATGCGCCGGTTACATGGCCTTTGACGTTGAGCGACGAATGGCTCCAGATGATCTTGCCATTGGGTGCTATAATGTAGGTGGTGCGGTTGGAGCCGCCGAGCACTGGCAGGTTGGCGTCATAGGCCTTGATCACCTTTTTGCTGCCGACGGCTACCGCGAATTTACTGCGGCATTCCTCGACCGAGAATTTCTTCAATGTCTCAATATTGTCGGCGCTGATCCCGATGACGGTGGCGCCCATGGTGTTGAACTCTGGGGTGGCTTCGGCAAACTGGTTCGCCTCGATCGTGCAGCCTGATGTAAAGGCCTTGGGATAGAAATAGAGCACGACCGGTCCGTCTTGCAGCGCCTTTTTTAGACTGAAGGTGAAGGGCTTGCCGCCGAGCACCGCCTGCGTCGTGAAATCCATGGCCTTCGCCCCGGTTTTCAGCGCCGCCATGGCTGCCGGTGCCGTGATCGGGGCGAGGGAGCAGGCCGCTAGAGAAAGAAGCAGCGCGGATTTACGAAAGCTCATAATTGTTCTCCGGTTCGGATCGGGCGGTGCGGCTCTTATAGACCGATTTTGACCAACATATATCTTCCTTATCACGGACGATCCACATCTGATAATAGATGTATCAATAGCCGTAATTTGCCTGTCACGATTCAAGCTAGGCTTTGGCCCAATTCCGAGTTTCCTACACCATCTCCATTCTGGCATGACAGCCGGATGATGATGCCGCTTCACGCCCTGCCTCGCACTCCTGCGCCTTGCCGGATCCCCTATTCTATCCAAAAGGACATCGCCAAGCTTGTGCCTCAATAGCCGCACCCGCCGCGCCGGTTTTTCCGCTTTAGGGCGTGTGACCCGTGTGACCCGAGGCAATATTTTCTCGGCCGAGGCCTAAAGCCTCTGGTAAAGGCGGCGCCGATCCAATACCCCCGACCCACATCAGTAACGGAGCCCCTCAATGACCGCCAACCTCGAAACTATGGCCGTTCATGCCGGTACCGAACCGGATCCGACAACCAACGCGCGGATCACGCCGATTTACCAGACGGCCTCCTATGTTTTCGATGATGTCGATCATGCCGCCGATCTGTTCAATCTCGATGCGTTTGGGAATATCTATAGCCGCATCATGAACCCGACTAACGGCGCGCTGGAAGGCAAGATTGCGGCGATGGAGGGCGGCGTTGGCGCGCTGGCGGTGGCTTCGGGCCATGCGGCGCAGCTGATCGTGTTCCATGTGCTGATGGACCCCGGCGCGCATATCGTCGCGGCGAAAAAGCTGTACGGCGGCTCGCTCAACCAGCTTGCCCATTCGGTCAAGAAATTCGGCTGGAACGTGAGTTTTGTCGACGCTGACAATATGGACGAGGTCAAGGGAGCGATCACCGATGACACGCGCTGCGTGTTTATCGAGAGCCTCGCCAATCCCGGCGGCGTGGTGCAGGATATTGCCGCGATTGCCGACATCGCCCATGCAGCGGGTATCCCGCTGGTCGTCGACAATACCATGGCGTCGCCGATGCTTTGCCGCCCGATCGAACATGGCGCGGATATTGTGGTGGAAAGCGGCACCAAATTTCTCGGCGGCCATGGCAATAGCCTTGCCGGTCTGATTATCGACAGCGGCAATTTCGACTGGACTAGGAGCCCCAAATACGCCTTCCTCAACCAGCCCAACCCGTCCTATCATGGCAAGGTCTTTACCGATGCTTTTGGCGATCTGGCCTTTATCCTGGCGGCGCGCGCCTTGTCTTTGCGCGATCTGGGGCCGGCCTTGGCACCGTTTAACGCCTTCCAGATTTTGACCGGTATGGAAACGCTTGCGCTGCGGATGGAGCGTCATTGTGACAATGCTTTGGCGATGGCGCAGTGGCTCAAAGGCCGCGACGAGGTCAGCTGGGTTTCCTATGCTGGGCTGCCGGACAGCGACTATCACGCGCTGGCGCAGAAATATCTCGGCGGCAAGGGCGGCGCGGTGTTCACATTCGGTCTGAAGGGCGGATTTAAAGCGGGCACCAAGCTGGTCTCGGCGGTCAAACTGTTCAGCCATCTCGCCAATATCGGCGACACAAGATCGCTGATCATCCACCCCGCCTCGACCACCCACAGCCAATTGTCAGGCGAGGAATTGATCGCTGCCGGCGCTGGCCCCGATGTCGTGCGTATCTCCGTCGGGATCGAGCATATCGACGATATCATCGCCGATATGCGCCAAGCACTGGAGTCTTTATGATCGATAATGGTGCAAGCGACTATGTCTATGACGAGGAAAGCGGCGAATGGCTGAGCCCGGCAGATGCGGCGGCCCAGTCGGCCGGGCCGGAGGTGGTTGATGCGGTTGGCAATATATTGGCGGATGGCGATGCCGTCACCCTGATCAAGGATCTCAAGGTCAAAGGCGCGGGCCAGACGCTGAAACGCGGGGCATTGATCAAGTCGATCCGCCTTACCGGCGACGCACAGGAGATTGATTGCCGGCATGAAGGTATCAAGGGCCTCGTCTTGCGCGCCGAATTTGTGAAAAAGCGCAGCTAACCGTATCGGTGTAAGGGCCCAGCCGTGACCTGCTTTTCGATCGCTGCAGCCGATGATTGATAAAAGCGGCCCTATTTCGCATAATTATGCGGCATAATCACCTGAGACCTGTCATCGGCAGGCATGGAGGTCGCTGATGGAAGATGCCAGCCAGACCGAAAGATCCCAGACGCAACCCGCGTCCACTGCGCTTCGGCCCAAATCCGCGACGATGACCAATCATTCGTCCAGCGGTGACCGGCCGCGCGTACTCGGCCAGTTGATCAATGACTCACCGGCAGTACAGCGATTGCACGCGGTTTCGGACAGTATCCAGCGCCAGGATCTGGAGTAAGAAGAGCTGATGCAGACGAAAAGCGCCGTTCCGGAGCAGGTGAATAACAGCGGCCTGCCAACTAAAACCACTTTCCTACAAGCTCATCGCCATGCTATCCTCCTCCCGGCCGAACTGCGCTTCGTCTCGGAAAACATGCGTTTTTGACCATTTTGAGACGCCGGATATTTTGAACTTATAACAATGTAAAGTTTGTCAAGATTGGCAGGGGAAGGAAGCGCGATCGATCGTAGCGCCGCTGCCTTCAGGAAAAATCGCCTGTGCCGCATTCTCCCTGTTGCAGTGCAGCACCAATGATATTAGGCAGTCAGGCTAATTCCTTGCGACAGGACCTCCCATGACAAAAATCTCCAAAGCCCTCGGACGTATTCAACCCTCTGCTACCATGGCCATGACCGGTCGCGTATCCGAACTGAAAGCGCAGGGCATTGATATTATCGGCCTGTCCGCGGGCGAACCGGATTTTGACACGCCGGATTTCATCAAGGAAGCGGCGATCCAGGCGATCCGTGACGGTGAGACGAAATATACCGTCGTCGACGGCACGATGGCGTTGAAAGAGGCTATCGCGGGTAAATTCTTGCGCGATAATCACCTGACCTATGCGACCAATCAGATTACGGTGAACAGCGGCGGCAAACATACTTTGTTCAATGCGCTGGTGGCCACGCTGGACGAGGGCGATGAAGTGATCATCCCCGCGCCTTATTGGGTCAGCTATCCCGACATCGTCAATTTTACCGGTGGCACGCCGGTGATTGTAGAGGCTGGCGCGGACCAGGGTTACAAGATTACCCCTGAACAGCTGTCAGCTGTAATCACGCCGAAAACCAAATGGCTGATCCTTAATTCGCCATCCAACCCGACCGGCGCCGCCTATAGCGCGGACGAACTGAAGGCATTGGCCGAAGTCATCCTGCCGCATCAGGATATGATGGTGATGACCGACGATATGTACGAGCATATCTGGTATGCCGGTTTCCCCTTTTCGACCATCGCCGAGGTTTGCCCGGAGCTTTATGATCGCACGCTGACGGTCAACGGTTGTTCCAAGGCCTTTTCGATGACCGGCTGGCGTATCGGTTTCGCCGGTGGTCCTGTGTGGCTAATCAACGCGATGCGCAAGTTGCAATCGCAATCGACCACCAACGCCTGTTCGATTTCACAGGCTGCCGCAGTGGCAGCGCTCAATGGCCCGCAGGATTTTCTGATCGAGCGCAACATCGCCTTCGAACGCCGCCGCGATCTGGTGGTGTCGATGCTGAATGACACGCCGGGTCTCGAATGCCCGACACCGGACGGCGCTTTTTATGTCTATCCCGATGCCAGCGGCCTGATCGGCAAGACCACGCCAAAAGGCGCGGTCATCGCGACGGACGAGGATTTGATCACCTATTTTCTGGATGAAGCACAGGTCGCCGCAGTGCACGGCGCGGCCTTCGGCCTCTCGCCCGCGTTCCGCATCAGCTACGCGACCTCGGAAGAGATATTGACCGAGGCCTGTACTCGGATTCAGCGGGCCTGCGCGGCGCTAACTTAGGCATCAGGCTCTGTGCGGGCATTTGCCGTGTCTTCGCGGCAGTACGCTTCGCTCAGGCTTCCAGCGGAGCCAGGCTATCGCCCGACGCGCGATAGCGCTTGCCTCGCTATACTCGGTTGGGCGCTCCCAATCTTGGTTAGTTGCTAACCGAGGTACAGCCGAGGCAAGGCCGGTCGGCTGCCGCGCTTTATGGCGCTAAAGCCAAGCGGACGGATGTGCGCGCCCGGCGGCTGAGGCAAAATGGATACGCCCTTGTGATCAGGTTCACAGCGGCGACAGGAATAGTATGTTAATGGTTGTAACCAACTGGTGGGATGTTTCGAACAGATAACGATTCCCAAGGAACCGACCATGATGAAATTATTCAAATCCGATTTGACCTACAGTCTCGGCGGCGGCTTCATCGTCGGTGCATTGATGTTGTTTTTGATGCAGCCCGCAGAGCAGCAGCCCGACCTCGCCAAGAATCTGTCGTCTACCGTCCGCGCGACCACCCAGTTGTCGAGCTAGGCTAAAATGAGCCCGGCCCTCTCCAGAACGATAGTATTTGGTTTTACTTTTGCCGCCTTCGGGGCGGTTTTGGCGGGCGTCTATTCGACTCTGCCTGCGGATCAAGTGTCAGGCTCTTCCTTTGTCGATGAAGCCCATGCAGCAGAAAAAGCGACGATTATCCCGATGCCGAGTGTCCGCGCTACCGAAACCGGAAAGCGCGCGGTCGCAATTTTTGCCGGTGGTTGTTTCTGGGGCGTCGAGGGTGTCTTCGAGCATAGCAAAGGCGTGATTAGCGTATCATCCGGCTATCATGGCGGCACGAAACGCAGTGCTTCTTACCAACTGGTTAGTGCCGGCCTCACCGACCATGCAGAGGCTGTGCGCGTGGTTTATAATCCGCAGCAGATTAGCTATGGCAAACTGATGCAGATTTTCTTTTCGGTCATAGTCGACCCGACGATGCTCAACGCTCAGGGCCCCGATCGCGGCAAACAATATCGCAGCGCGCTGGTGCCGATGAATGCTGATCAGGGGAAAGCGGCTCGCGCCTATATCGCGCAGATCGAACAGGGGCGCTACTGGACGCGCCCGATCGTGACGCGGATCGAGGCCTATAAAGCCTTCTATCCCGCCGAGACTTATCATCAGAATTTCATGCAGAAAAACCCACGCCAAGGCTATATTGTCCGCTGGGACAAGCCCAAACTGGTCAATCTGAAGCAGCATTTTCCGGCTCAATACCGGGCAAAGCCCGTATCTTGAGGCAGCCCGACATTTAACCGACTGTTAGCTTCTCTCGGTTATATAACTGGGCAGCCGCAGAGGAAAAAATGGTAAACCACGAGTTTGAAATCCTGATCGCAATTACCGCGTTGGTGACGGGTTTGGCATTTCTGTGGATCGCACGAATCGACTCCCACTAGGCCAAGAATCTATTTGGGGCTGAGTACCATCAACATCTGACGGCCTTCCAGCTTCGGATAGGCTTCGACCTTGGCGGTTTCCTTCATGTC
>JABMNS010000028.1 GCA_013204445.1 Sphingomonadales bacterium | reverse complement strand
CGGTCACGGTAAAAATGCGGATGGGCTGGGATCATCAAAGCCTGAATGCCCCGGAACTTGCCCATATTGCGGAAGATCTCGGAGCTAAGATGATCGTCGTGCACGGGAGAACCCGTTGCCAGATGTATCGGGATAGCGCAGACTGGACTTTTGTCAGCAAAGTCAAACAGGCAGTGTCGCTGCCGGTCATCGTCAATGGCGACATTTGTTCCATAGAAGACGGTCAGGCGGCGCTCGAGCAAAGCGGCGCAGATGGCGTGATGATCGGCCGCGGTGCTTATGGAAAACCATGGCTTTTGGGTCAGTTCATGCACTGGTTCAAAACGGGAGAGACCCTGCCGGATCCGGACATCCCAACGCAATATGCCATTCTCAACGAACATTATCGGGACATGCTGAAGCTCTATGGCGAGGATGTAGGCGTCAAGGTTGCCCGCAAACATATCGGCTGGTATACCAAGGGCCTGACCGGTTCCGCAGAATTTCGCAATCGGGCGAATAGTGAAGCAGATCCTCACATTGTGCTGAAAATGCTGGAGGAATTTTATACGCCCTGGCTGAATAAAGCGGCGGCTTGATGGACGGGTTTCCTTCGGGAGAGCAAATTCTGGCAGGGCTCAGCCATGCTTTGATGGTCGTTGATTCGCAGCATATTGTAAGGTGGGTCAACCCATCCGGCGAGGCGCTGTTCGGCACCAGTGCAAAACACCTGATCGGCCGCAAGATTGATCATGTCCTGCATTTTTCCGACCCGCGACTGGATGCGGCTCTGACCGAGCGGGACATCAGTCTGACCGCTCGTGGCGTGATGGTCTCAGGCGATGACCGCCGTCTGGGGATCGTCGATTTTGACATTCATCCCTTGGCATCCGATTCCGAATGGCGGGTGATATCCTTGTCGCTGATGCCGCAGGACGGTCCCATTCTCGAGAGTGAAAATAGCGGTCCGTCCAATCTCGCAATCCGCGCACCGGACATACTCAGCCATGAAATCAAGAATCCCCTGGCCGCGATCAGAGGCGCTGCGCAATTGCTCGACCGGCAGCTCGACGAATCCCAAAAACCGCTGACCCAGATGATCACAGCGGAAGTGGAACGGGTGGTAAACCTGCTCAACCGGATGCAGACCCTGTCGGCCAATCAGCCGGCCCAGACCAAGCCGGTCAATATTCACACATTGATTGACCGCGCCCGGCGATCGATAGAGGCCGCCACTGGCCAGGCCTTGAAGATCAAGGACAAATTTGATCCGTCTTTGCCGGATGCCCTGATTGATCCGGACGCGATGATGCAGGTTTTGACCAATGTGCTGGCCAATGCCGTCGACGCCACCAAACATTTGCCCAACCCGGAAATCCGGATCGTTACGCGCTACAGTTTTGGCGCCTCCCTGTCTGCACAGGGGAAAAATGAAGCGATTCGACTGCCAATCCAGATCATGGTCTGTGACAATGGCCCCGGCGTTCCGGCAGAACTGGAGCGGGAAATTTTCTCGCCCTTTGTCTCTACCAAGAAAGAAGGGCAGGGCCTTGGCCTCGCTCTGGTGAAAAAGCTGATGCGCGATATGAACGGGCGAATCCGCTATGATCGTGAAAATCAGGACGAGATGAGCAGATTCACCCTGTTTCTTCCCGTTGCCCCGAAGAGCTGACGTCAGGACAATCCATGGCCAAAGAAAAAATCATATTAGTTGAAGACGATTTGTCGGTCAGTCACGTCATCATCACCGCATTGCGGGCCGAAGGCTATGACGTTGAAAATTGCAAGTCGATCACCGAGCGCGACGCGCTCATGGGCAGCAGCCGCTATGATTTGCTGTTGACTGATGTCGGGCTGGGGGAGGGCGACGGTGACGGGATTTCCTCTTTGGGCAGCGTCAAGGCAACCCATCCGGATATCCCGATCATCATCATATCCGCTCAGAACACCCTGAACACCGCAGTGCGGGCTTCGGAGACCGGGGCATTTGAATATCTGCCCAAGCCCTTTGATCTGGACGAGCTAGTACAAGTGGTCGGGCAGGCGTTGAAACCAAAAAATATTCAGCCGATCGAGCCGTCGATGGATGAAGAAAGCCTGCCGCTCGTCGGTCGAAGCCCGGCGATGCAGGAAGTCTATCGGATGATCGCCCGGCTTTTGAAAAACGATCTGTCGGTACTGGTCCTTGGCGAATCGGGGACCGGCAAGGAACTGGTCGCCGAAGCCATTCACGGACTCGGGCGCCGTAAATCCGGCCCGTTCATCGCGGTCAATATGGCGGCAATCCCATCTGAACTTATCGAAGCGGAACTGTTCGGCCATGAAAAAGGGGCCTTTACCGGTGCCGTTGCCAGCGCCTCGGGAAAATTTGAACAGGCGCAGGG
>JABMNS010000199.1 GCA_013204445.1 Sphingomonadales bacterium | reverse complement strand
GGTGACAGCGTCCCCTTCGGATTTTTGGACTGGGAGCGGCTCGCCGGTGAGCATCGCCTGGTCGATCGTACTCGAGCCTTTGAAAATGGAGCCATCGACGGGGATTTTCTCGCCGGGCGAGACGCGCAGCCGGTCTCCCGATTGCACCTGATCGAGCGACATTTCTTCTTCCGAGCCATCCTGGTCAATCCGCGTGGCGATTGGCGGGGCCAGTTCCAAGAGCGCGCGCAAGGCGCTGGACGTCTGGCCACGCGCTTTCAGTTCCAGGACCTGTCCAAACAGCACCAAGGTGGTGATGACGGCGGCAGCCTCATAATAGACGGCAACATTGCCATCTTCGCCTCGAAATGCGGCTGGAAAGGCGCCGGGGAAGAAGGTCGCGATCAGGCTGAAACCATAAGCCACAACCACGCCCAGCCCGATTAGGGTAAACATGTTGAGATTCATGGTCTTGAGCGATTGCACGGCGCGGACAAAAAATGGCCAGGCGCCCCAAAGCACGACCGGCGATGCCAGCAGCAGCTGCAGCCAGGTTGCGGTGCCGGGGGCGAGCCAGGACTGTAACGGCTGGCCGGGGATCATGTCCCCCATGGCGTAGAGAAACAAAGGCAAGGAAAAGGCTGCGCTGATCCAGAAGCGTCTGCGCATATCAATATATTCAAGGTCCGGGCCGCTATCGAGCGAGAATGTTTCCGGTTCCAGCGCCATGCCGCAGATTGGACAGGAGCCGGGTCCTTCCTGCCGGATTTCCGGATGCATCGGGCAGGTGTAAATCGTGCCTGCGGGCACGGCTTCCTGGGCGGCCGAGCGATCGGGCGAAAGATAATGATCCGGATCGGCGACAAATCTGGTCCGGCAACCGGCGGAGCATAAATGATAATCCTGATCGGCATGATGCGCGTGATATTCCGTCTTGTCGGGATCGACCGTCATGCCGCAAACCGGGTCCTTGACCGACGCGCCACCATCTTCGTGGCCGTGATGAGGGGAAGCGGACTCGATCATTATTGTTCCCCCAATTTTCCGCCGACACAGGCTTTGATTGGGACAATGATTATTGCGATATACCAGCCATAGGCAAACCTATCGATTGCACCGGCAAAAAAGCCGGTCAAGGTGAGCCATTCATACCCCCGCAGCAATGGTGACCAAGCTTCATGCATATGCATCGTTTGCGGAGCCAATAAGCCGAGAATTATACAGAGCAGATAGGAGATCAGCAGGAACAAACAGAACGTCCAGCCCCAAAGAAGGATTGATGATCTGATAGCTTTACTCGCCATAATGATCTCCTGTTCTAATTAAACCTTTATACCCTATTGGGGTATATGCTGACTTGTGGTGGAGAAGTCAACATCGCCACCTGCAAGGTGGGCGACAGGGACGCAACGATGCGAACCAAAAGCCCCACATCACCGGAACGGCGAGATAGGGAGGATTGGAACTTTATGGCAGAACGCCGATGCACGGCGACCCGGCTTTAGTTGGGCTCTGCATCCGACGTTTCTGGCTGCGCCATATTGCCGTGATCCATATTACCATGGCCCATCGTTGAATGGTCCATCTTGCTATGATCCATCTTGTCACCTTCCATCAGATGGCAGACTTTTTTGCCATCCTTATCGGTCATGCAGCATTTCATTTTGCCATCTTCGGTCTTCTCGCATTTATGGCCGCCCTCATGATGCTCGGCAAGAAGCGCGCTGGGAGCGCTCAAAGCGAATATTGCGGCGGAGATCGAGAGTGTAAATCTGTTCATTTTCAATTCCTTTTGGGGTTGTGATGGTCAATTATAGCTTGCGAATACGCGCTGGCCCTTTGGACCAAAGGCGATCACCTTATAGGGCTGTTTCATATCCTGATTTTCCATCCCGGGTGATCCCAATGGCATGCCGGGAACCGCAAGGCCGATCACATTTTCCGGTTTTTCGCGCAGCAATTTCTGAATCGCTTCGGCCGGGACGTGGCCCTCGATAATATAGCCTTCTACAATCATAGTGTGGCAGGCGCGCAGATCGGTGGGAACACCTTGCAGATCCTTGACCATCTGCATATCGGCATTTTTAGGGATCACTTCGGCATTCAGGCCGGTAGCGGCGTGATCCGCCCATTCCAGACAACATCCACAACCGGCGTCCCGGTACATCGTGTAGCTTGCCGCCTGCACTGCGGTCGAACAGGCCGCCAGCAATACCAACAACAGTCCGGCAGCGCTTGTGTCCTTCATGGCTTTTGCGATAGCTCCGATCATCAAATTTTCCTTTCACATATTCATGTGGTTGGGGCCGAGAGACATTTCCGCTCCCCAATAGCTTTGAAACAATAACGCAGTGGCTATTCCGGCGAGAAGCAAGCGGATCAGCATGCGGTCGGATTTCTCGCGATATATGATGATCGCAGCCACCACGCCCGCCAGAGCAATTCCAGTGCCGGTCCAGCGGTGCAGACCAAGCGTTTCCGAGCGATCGGACATTCTTATACCCCCTGCGAGCCAGCCCAGCAATGTAGCGATCACCCCGCCCGCCGCGCCGGTATAGATGAGAAATCTTACGGTCGGCTCCAGGCCCGATTCCGGACGCGCGAATAATATGAGTTCGGCAAGCCCGGCGGCCAGAAATAGTGCGATCGGAAAATGGACGAGTGCGGGATGCAATCGACCGAGAAAATCTGTGGGACTGAAGGCGGTGCCTGCGCTATGGCCTGCGATCATCTCGCCGTGAATATCCGCTGACATCGCGCCATTGTTTGCAGCAGAACCGCCCGCCGCTTCTGCCAACGCTTCAACTCCGCCATCGTGGGCTGTCTCCGCAGCCTGTCTCATTTCCACGATGTCGGCATCGCTCATATCCTTGCGATGGGCTTCGTGGGCCGAGGCGACGGGAAGCGGCATGGCGACGATGAGCAGCAGCAGCAGCAGCAGCGAGGCGATCCACTTTGTCACCGTTTCACTTTTTAAAACAGATCGATCAGTTCTTCAAATTTCTCTTG
>JABMNS010000198.1 GCA_013204445.1 Sphingomonadales bacterium | reverse complement strand
CGGGGCTATGCCGCGCCGGATCAGTATAAGACCTGCCTGACCTATGGCGAAGGTTTCCGTGGCGGGACTTATGTCAGCTTTTACGGCTTTGACGCCGCCCGAAAGGCGCAAAAATTCTGCGACAATGTCTTTGCCCGCGCGGGCAAAATCCTCCGCGGCCATAATCTTGGCGACTATAGCGAAACCAGCGTCGAGCTGATCGGTGCGGAAAGCCAGTTTGGCGATTTTTCGTCCGATCATGAACCACGCGAAATCGTGGCAAAAATCGCCGCCAAGCATAGCGAAGCGGCGGCGATCGGCATATTGCTCCGCGAACTGACCGGCCTAGGCCTAGCAACGCCGCCGGGGCTCAGTGGCTTTTCCGGAGCGCGCGCAAAACCGTCCCCGGTGGTGCGGCTGTTTTCCTATCTCACACCGAAAGACGCACTGACTATCGAGATTGATGTCGACGGCCAGACAATCGAATTTGCCGATAGCGACGGCCAGGCTTTCAATCCTGCGGTGATAACCCGTCCGACCGATCCAGAATTATCTGCAATATCAGAAGAAATGGTCACCGTGCCGCTGATTCGGCTGGCCTGGGGCCGCTCCGGTGACAAGGGCAACAAGGCCAATATCGGGGTGATCGCGCGCGATCCGGCTTTTCTTCCCTATATCTGGACAGCGCTCACCCCCGATTCCGTTGCCAAGCGCTTCGGTCATTTTATCGATGGCGGCGCCGATGCCGCAAAGATCGAAAAATTTCATCTGCCGGGCTCTCATGCGATCAATTTCCTGATCGACGCCGTGCTCGGCGGCGGCGGTGTCGCGAGCATTCGTAACGACGCCCAGGGCAAGGGCTATGGCCAGATATTGCTCGCCCATCCGGTTACCATAACGGCTGCGCTGGCGGATAAGCTGGACGACTAGGAAGGAATATCTCGATGATGCAGGAAGCCCAGGATTTCAAAGACGAAAGCGACACGCTGGCCGCCGTACTCGCCGATGCCGATGAGGCTGTTTTGGCCACCATCACCCAGTTCAAGAGCTGGACGATCGAGGACGTCATCGGCCATCTGCATATCTGGAACGCCGCGGCGCTGATGACCCTGCAGGATACGGAAGCCTTCCAGCAGTTTATCCGCGATATCATGGGTGCGTTCAAGACCGGGAAAAACCACGTCGACGTTCAATATGCGTGGCTTGACGAGCATGCCGGGGGAATACGCGGCAAGGCTTTGTTTGACGCTTATTGCGACTATTATCCAAAACTGGCCGCCGCCTATGGCGAAGCCGACCCCGAACATCGCGTGGCCTGGGCCGGGCCCGACATGACCACCCGCTCGAAGATCATCGCCCGGCAGATGGAAACATGGTCGCACGGGCAGGAGATATTCGACATATTGGGGCAAGAACGCAAGGATGGTGATCGCATCCGCAATATCGCCCATCTTGGCGTCACCACCTATGGCTGGACCTTCCGCAACCGCCGCCAGGAGCCGCCCGCGCCCAAGCCCTTTGTCCAACTGACCGCACCATCGGGCGCCGTCTGGGAATGGAATGATCCGCAAGAGGACAATGTCGTGCTCGGCAGCGCGGTCGAATTTGCCCAGGTCGTAACCCAGACCCGCAATATTGACGACACCGCGCTGGAGGCGGTTGGCGCGACTGCCCATCGGTGGATGGAGATCGCCCAATGCTTTGCCGGCGGCCCGGAAACCCCGCCAGCCAAGGGCACAAGGAGTCTCGTAGCCAGCTGAATGGAGGAGATGATGACCGCCAGCGACCGAATCACTAGCGTTGTTTGAATCAATGGCCTGGGTACGGAAGGTATGTCAGACACGGAGGGATTCGAATTAAACAATTATCTCCTTATCACCCGTCATTTTTCTCATTCCCCCTGATGATGTGGCCAGACGGCCCATAGGGCTGGGATCGGCAGCGACATGGCTCTACATCGTCGCAGGTAGCGCAATCCGTCCTTGAACAGCGAGGTAAGCGAGCGGGCGAGTTTCTTCAGAGTCCCCCTTTTAAGCCGCTTTCGGCGGTTTGGTGTTCGTCAAATGCCCCGCAAGAGACCGCCCAGTAAAGGGCGATGCTCATGATCAGAATGAGCCGGTCGAGCCGGTCAGGCTTCTGGATGTGGCTCTGCATCAGGCCAAAACCGCGAGACTTGAAGTCCGAGAACATATTTTCGATGCCCCAGCGCATCCCGTAATCAAGCACCGTGTAGCGATTGGGGCTGGCATCCATCGCGATGATCCAAGGCTCCTTGTGGCCCTTTTCGTGGAGGATGCCGATATTGGTCACGACCCCGCTACCATAAAGTTCGGCACCCTTGACGCCATCGGGGAGCAGCTTTGCCACATCGCCAGTCGTCAGCTCCCCGCCCATATGGCTGAGCGTGAGGTTGCCTTTGAGGCGGATACGGTAGCCCCAACCCGCGCTTTGGCACCAGCCAATCATGGCGGATGTCCCGTAAAACCGGTCTGCCGCGAGCATGACAGAGACGCGCTCGGGCAGCCACGCAAGCACCCCGTCAAGCAGTGCCTTTTGCACCTCAAAACCGATGTTCCCTTGGGTCGAACGCACCACCCAGGCCACAGGAAGCGCGCGTTTGCGCAGGCGCACTGACAGCATCAGCACCTCGTTCACGCCGTTGATATGGCTCTGATCCAGTTGCAAAACCACCGTCTCACCGCGCTCCGACAGCCGCTCGATCACCTCCAGCGCATAAGGCTGGATCGTCGCATTGGCGTCGATCTTTTCGTTCTTCAACTGACGCTCAATATATTGATACCGGTCGTGCGCCGTGCCAATCTCGCGCGGCAAGGCGGCGGCCAACTCCATCATATTGGCGCTGCGCACCTCCAGCATCACGCCTGCAAGCATCACCAACCCCACGCGCCGCGACTTGTGATACACCGGATGACGCGCCTCAAAATCTTTCTCTATCGCCGTGCTGACCACACTCGCCTTGAACATCTGCCCCCCACGATTTATGGAGAGTTTCTGAATCATACATGATTCCCCTAGGTCAAGAAAATATGACGGGTGTTAAGGGCGATTTACCACATATATTCATAATAACAGTGG
>JABMNS010000197.1 GCA_013204445.1 Sphingomonadales bacterium | reverse complement strand
GTTTATCCCCATGCGCCTGCCGCATGAAGTCGCCCCCTTGTTCGAGCAATGGCTCGAAACGCATTATCCAGAACGCAAATCGAAAGTGATGAGCATTGTCCGGCAAATGCGCGGCGGCAGACGGAATGATCCAGCCTTCCACAGCCGCATGCGCGGACAGGGGCCATGGGCGGACCTCATCAGCACCCGGCTTGCCATCGCGATGCGCAAAGCCGGGCTGGATAAAGCGAAGATTAAGCTCAGAACCGATCTGTTCCAGCGCCCCCTGATCAGCGACTGCCAGCTGGAACTATTCTAGGCGTCTACCAGACTTTTCAGCTGATATTCCTTATATTCATCGCGCAGTGCCCGCTTCAGGATCTTGCCGGTCGCGGTGTGCGGCAATTCTTCGACAAATTTCACTTCGTCAGGCAGCCACCATTTGGCGACCTTGTCGCCCAGATAGGCAATCACATCGGTTTCTGAAACATCGCTGCCCGGTTTCCGGACAACCAGCAACAACGGCCGCTCGTCCCATTTTGGATGATAGACGCCCACCGCCGCGGCTTCGGCAACACCGGGGCAGCCGACAGCCGCATTTTCCAGCTCGATCGAACTGATCCACTCGCCGCCTGACTTGATCACATCCTTGGCCCGGTCGGTAATCTGCATCGTGCCATCGGGATATAACACCGCGACATCGCCAGTGTCGAACCAGCCATCGTCCTCCACAGCGTCCTCATCTGCACGATAATAGCGCTTGATGATCCATGGCCCCCGAATTTCCAGTGTGCCGCTGGTTTTGCCGTCGCGCGGCGCAATATTGCCTTCTTCATCGATCACGCGCAGTTCGACGCCGAATGGCGGCCGGCCCTGCTTGCAGATAACATCAACCTGTTCGTCAAAGCCAAGCTCGTCCCAATTGGCCGGCAACGCGCCGGTGGTGCCGATTGGCGATGTCTCGGTCATGCCCCAGGCATGGGCGACGCGGATGCCATTTTTCATCAATCGCTCGATCATCGAACGGGGACAGGCGGAGCCGCCGATCACTACAACACCCAATTTGCCATAGTCACCGCCATTACTATCCATATCGGCGAACATCGACAACCAGACCGTCGGCACCCCAGCGCTATGGGTGACACCTTCCTCACGGATCAATTTCCACAAAACCTCTGCTTCGTTGCTCGCCGAAAAGACCATTTTTGCGCCGACTGCGGCACAGGCAAAAGGCAATCCCCAGGCATTGGCATGGAACATCGGCACCACCGGCAACATCACCGAGCGGGTTGCCAGATCCATCACATCAGGCTGCGCTTCGGTGATGGCATGAATGACATTCGAACGATGCTCGTAGAGCACGCCTTTCGGATTGCCGGTGGTGCCGCTGGTATAGCACAGACCGCAAGGGTCATTTTCATCGACATCGATCCAATCGAAATCCCCGTCTTCCGCATCGATAAGTTCACGAAAAGTAGGGTAGTCACCTTTCTCGCCGTCAAACTGGATATAATGTTCGACAGTTTTCAGCTGAGGCTTAAGCATTTCAATGATCGGCGTGAACATCTTGTCAAAGAGCAGCACCCGGTCTTCGGCGTGATTGATGATATAGACCAGCTGCTCCTCGAACAGCCGCGGATTGACAGTGTGCAACACACCGCCGATGCCGGCCGATCCGTACCAGCTGATCAGATGATGGGCATGGTTCATGGCGATCGTGCCGATCCGGTCACCCTTCTCCATGCCGAGCCGCTGCATTGCCTGAGAGAATTTGCGCGATTCAAGACAGATCTCGGCCCAGTTGCTGCGCGTGACATTTCCGTCCGCCCAGTAGCTGACAATCTCACGGACGCCATGCTCCCTTGCGGCATGATCGATCAAATTGGTAATCTTAAGCGCGCCCGCTTGCATTGCACCGGCCATATCATCTCTCCAAACAAGTTATATTTGGTCAGTTTCTGGTATGTTTAGTGCTAGCTGACAAGCCTTAATTTGGGTTTCGCTACCCGCATGGGTCGAGCCGGTCCCAACCGGACTTTGCCGATCCCATTAACCCGTTCCAGCATCTCCACCGTTTCTGCATCCAGGCGGAAGGACCGTCCCAAGCAGACCTTCACCAGGTTGCCGTCGGGCCCGGCCATGATCGCCACCATTTCGCTCTGGCCGCCGACCAGCGGTGCCACCAAATTGGCCATCTCATGCAGTCCCGCAATATCATGAACCTCCAGCTCCATCCGTGTCCGGGTTGTTTTTTCCAGTCCGTCAAGAGGCTGAACCCGCCGGATCGCGACGCGCGGATTTTCATCATCGGACTGTTGGTCCAATTCAACATTGAGCAAAGCACAGCTACCCTGATCCGCGAGTTCCTCCAAAACCTTGCACTGGTCTTCTTCAAAGCAGCTAGCAGAAAACTGTCCGCTGCTGTCTGACAGGTCAACGAGTGCGAACCTTTTTCCCCTGCGACTGTCGCGCCAGCGCAGTTTCTCGACTAAAGCAGCCATCACCGCCGGCTTGCGGACCCCTTCCCTGATCGGGTCTTCACTGCACAAGGCAGCAAAGGTCCGCGCGCCAAGCGAAGCGGTAACTGCTTGAAACTGCGAGACCGGGTGAGCAGAAAAATAAAACCCGAACGCATCCCGTTCATGGACCATGATTTCGCTCAACGACCAGTTGCTCTCCTCCGGCAATCTTATCGCCTGCATTTCACCACCGGCACTGCCCTCGCCGAAGAGGCCTCCCTGCCCGCTTTCTCGTGCATCGGCAGCGCTATTGGCGACCGACAAGATCGTGTCTGCCCCGTCAAAAATCGCCGCCCGATTGGGTTCCAGTTCGTCAAATGCGCCGGCTGACGCAAGGCTTTCAATCTGCCGCTTGTTCAGGCCGTGCGGATCAATGCGATCGGCAAAATCTTCGATCGAAGAGAATGGACCTTTCTCGGAACGCTCGGCCACAACCGCCTGCATCGCCTTCTCGCCCACATTTTTCAGACCCGCCAGCGCATAGCGGACAGCAAGCAGCGCTTCTGGCTGTTCCTCGACAGAAAAATTTGGCCGGCTTTTGTTGATAGCAGGCGGTAAGATCGACACACCCAGCCGTTTCATATCATCCACAAAAATGCTGAGCTTGTCAGACTGGTGCATATCAAAGCACATCGAGGCCGCGCAGAATTCATGCGGGTGATGCGCTTTCAGCCACGCGGTTTGATAGGCGAGCAGCGCATAAGCGGCGGCGTGACTCTTGTTGAAGCCATAGCCAGCAAATTTATCATCAAGTCGAACAGCTCGTTGGCCTGCGCATTGTTCAGGCCGTTTTGCGCCGCACCAGCAACGAAAATATCGCGCTGGGCATCCATTTCCGCCTGAATTTTCTTACCCATCGCTCGGCGCAGCAAATCTGCTTCGCCCAGCGAATAGCCGGCGATGATCTGCGCCGCCTGCATTACCTGTTCCTGATAGACAAAAATGCCATAGGTTTCCTTCAATATGTCCTGCAGCAAGGGATGCGGATAGGCAATTTCAGCGCGACCATTTTTACGGTCACCGAACAGCGGAATATTATCCATCGGACCAGGCCGGTAGAGCGAAACCAGCGCGATAATATCACCGAAATTTGTCGGCTTCACGGCGGCCAGTGTACGCCGCATACCTTCCGATTCCAGCTGGAACACGCCGACCGTATCGCCGCGCTGGAGCAGCTCAAAAACCTTCTCGTCTTCCCAGCCCAATCCGTCGAGATCGACTTTTATGCTGCGTTCAGCCAACAGTTCGACGGCCTTCTTCAGCACTGATAGGGTTTTCAAACCCAAAAAGTCGAACTTCACCAGACCGGCTTTTTCGACAAATTTCATGTCAAACTGGGTCACCGGCAAATCCGACCGTGGATCCCGGTACAGCGGCACCAGTTGGTCGAGCGGACGGTCGCCAATCACCACGCCGGCTGCATGGGTGGAGCTGTGACGAGGCAGGCCTTCCAGCTTCATTGCCAGATCGAACAACCGCTTTACATCTGCCTGCTTATATTCCTGCGCCAGTTCCGAGATACCGTTGAGTGAGCGTTTCAAATCCCACGGGTCTGTCGGATGATTGGGTATCAATTTGGTCAACCGGTCCACTTGCCCATAGGGCATTTGTAGCACCCGGCCGACGTCGCGGAGCACTGCGCGGGCTTTCAATTTCCCGAAGGTGATGATCTGGGCAACTTGCCGATGGCCATATTTTTCCTGGACATAACGAATGACCTCACCGCGCCGGGTTTCACAAAAATCGATGTCGAAATCCGGCATCGAAACGCGTTCCGGATTGAGGAAACGTTCGAACAGCAAGCCCAGTTTAATCGGATCAAGATCGGTGATGGTTAACGCCCAGGCGACGACCGAGCCAGCGCCCGAACCGCGACCCGGCCCGACTGGAATATCCTGACCTTTCGCCCATTTGATAAAGTCGGCAACGATCAGGAAATAGCCAGGAAATCCCATACTGACGATCACATCAAGTTCAAAATCCAGCCGGTCAAAATAGACTTTTCGTTCTGCCTGGTCTGACACATCCAGAAGCGCCAGGCGTTTTTCGAGCCCGGCCAAGGCGTCACGCCGTAATTGATCTATCTCTCCCGCTAGATCGCCGGCCAGACTTGGCAAAATTGGATCTCTTTTGGGTGGCGAAAATGCGCATCTTTGCGCTACGACCAAAGTATTCTGCAACGCTTCCGGTATATCGGAAAACAGCTCTTCCATTACCAGCGCACTTTTCATCCACAGATGTTTAGATGGTTTTTCCCGGTCGTCATTTTCGACATAAGCAGATTGCGCGATACATTTCATCGCATCATGGGCTTCGTGAAAATCGGGCTCGGAAAAACAGCTGGGATTGGTTGCTACCAGCGGAATATCCCGATCTATGGCCAGCGTGATCAGACCGGTTTCTGCTGCCAGTTCGACCGGATCCACGCGGCGGGACAGTTCGATATAAAGCCGTCCGGGGAAATGCTGTTGCAACAAGGACAGATAGGCCTCGGCTTCCGATTGCTGTTCTTCCGCGATCAATCGCGCCAGCGCGCCCTCGCCACCGCCGGTCAAGGCGATCAAACCGGCGCTGTAATCGCCCAGTAGGTCCATTCCGACATGCGCCTCCAGCTCACTGGGTCGATCGAGATGGGAAGCGGAAACCAGCTTGCAGAGATTTTCATATCCCTGCGCGTCCTGCGCGTAGAGCGCGAGCCAATCCAGCACCGGCTTGGCTGGGTCGGCGCCGGCCGGCCGCGCAACTCTCAGGAAGCAACCGGTGATCGGCTGCACGCCCTGGGCACGGCAGCCGTCATCAAAAGCCATTGAAGCGAACAGTCCAATCCGGTCACAAAGCGCAACCGCCGGAAAACCGCGCTCTTTTGCAGCGGCTCCAATGACCGCGGGCTCCATCGCTCCGTCTAGAATCGTATAGGCGGAAAAGGTGCGAAGATGGACGAAAGGGATTTGGGCCATGATGTCAGACTAGCGTGGCTGCAGGGTCTTGCATATGCTGACAGTCATCGGAATCTGAACTATCGACCATTTGTCCACAACTATTTGCCGGATTGCGATTTCCGATCGACAGATCTGACATATCCCGAACGATCGGGCATGATCCTGATCAGATAAAAAAAATCGCCCCGGAACAGGGAACCTAGAGAAGCGCTTCAATCTCGCTTTTCAGCTGTTCCGGCTTCACCGCTGGGCCGAAACGGCCGACAACATTGCCTTCACGGTCAACCAGAAATTTGGTAAAATTCCACTTGATCCGGGACCCTAGAAGCCCTGATTTTTCAGATTTCAAGTATTTCCATAGCGGGTCAGCGTCATTGCCATTGACTTCAATCTTGCCCATCAACGGGAAACTCACATCATAGTTGAGCGAGCAGAAATTCCGGATTTCGTCGGCATCGCCCGGTTCCTGATTGCCGAATTGATTGCAGGGAAAGGCCAGTATTTCTAGACCTTTGTCCTTATATTCTTGGTGCAGCTTTTCGAGCCCCTCATATTGCGGTGTGAAACCACATTTTGAGGCGGTATTGACGATCAAAAGCACCTTGCCAAGATGGGCGGACAAGTCCTGAGTGGATCCATCCGCTAGTTTTACCTGAAATTCAGAAACTGTCATATGCGCCCCGCATTGTTTGATTTTTTAAGGTTTGACTCCAACATCAGATTGATACTCGCACCAGAAAAGTCAAAGCCATTCTCGTTTCGAATTGATAAAACTAGCATAAAACTCCCTCCTGAAGCCGGACGACTCGATCCATTTTGGCGGCCATGCGTTCATTATGCGTCGCGATCAACGCTGCACTGCCTTCCTGCCGCACCAGCCCGATAAATTCGGCGAGAACCAGATCGGCGGTCGCTTCGTCGAGATTGCCCGTCGGTTCATCTGCTAGCACCAGTTTCGGCGCGTTGGCCAGCGCGCGGGCGACGGCAACGCGCTGTTGTTCACCACCCGATAATTGGCTCGGCTTGTGATCCAGTCGCTCGCCCAGTCCGAGACTGCGCAAGAGTGTTTCCGCCCTTACTTCGGCGGCTTTTTGGGTCACACCTGCAATCAGCTGTGGCATCACCACATTTTCCAGCGCGGAAAAATCAGGAAGCAAATGGTGAAACTGATATACGAAACCCAGCAAATCGCGCCGGATCCGCGTATGACCGCTGGCGGGCAATTGTGCGGTTTCTTCGCCGTTTAGTTTGATCGACCCTTCAAACCCGCCCTCGAGCAATCCGACCGCCTGCAACAGCGTGGACTTTCCCGAACCGGACGGACCGACAAGTGCGACGATTTCATTCGGCTTGATGTCGAGATTTACCCCACGAAGCACCTCGATCAAGACATCCCCTTGGACAAAGCTGCGCTTCACATCGCGCAATTCAACAATTTTTCCGCTGTTCCGATCACTCATAGCGAAGCACCTGAACCGGATCGGTACTGGCTGCCTTATAG
>JABMNS010000196.1 GCA_013204445.1 Sphingomonadales bacterium | reverse complement strand
GTGTTCTAAATTCCCTGTTATTGTGATTCAATTCCCTGTTATCTTGCGTCGGGAATTTTCTTATAAAACATGAGGAAAACCGCCGCTTTGCAAGCTGGCCAAAATGCAGAAAGGACCGTATTTTGTATAATTTCCCTGTAAATTCCCGTTAAACAGGGAAAATCAGGAAAATCATAGCCGAGACTGGTTCGCGCCAGACTGCGTCGCGCACCACCATTTTTATCCTTTTAAAACAATTACTTAGATGTAGAGGGATACCTGAATATTGTCGCGCAATGTCCGAGGGTTGCGCGCCGTTGGTGCGACGGCTCGGGTGCCAGAGACGCTCTAGAAGCCGCGGATATACTGAGTTTTCATGGATTATCTCTATGGCCCAAATATTGGAGTCCAGATGCACATGGATGATTTTGGGGTCGAGATCATTTTGAGGGGTAATTTCCCCTGAGTTTCTAGCTTATGCGAACCCGAACATGATCCGCTGGCTGGCCCAGTCCAGAGCGATATTGTTCTTCCGCATGATTTGGCGGCCGGTAAGTTCCGGCGGCTGGGTCCCGTTGATGATAGCGGCTATGATATCGGGAGCCAGATAGCTAAGGCGAACAAGCTGGTTCAAATGGCGCGTGGAATAATCCGAGACCATCGACTGCGGGATATTGTGGATCAGATGATCTCGCGCTGCAAAGGCATGCGAGATGAGCCTGAGAAGGATGGGGTCCGCCTCGCACGTTGCCGAACCCTGATCTGGTGCAATAGCAAGTTTCCGTTCGATACCCCTCGATACCAGTTTTGCATCGACGCTGAACTTGTGCCTGTCTTCATGGTCGTTGAGGAGCAGATCTATAACGACGGTGTCAGCCGTTACCTGAACCTTGACATCAAGCTCCAGCAGCAACTTTCGTTTGTCGGCAATGCTCATTGATGGAAGATCGGCCACCAGCTGATCGTTTTGACCAATCAGTACTGCCAAAGTTTCTGCATCTTTGTCATTGGCCGAGGGAAGTGAAGCAAGCTCGCCCGCAATTGCGTTCATCACGATCCGTTCGATTTCACCGGATGGCATCCTCCAAACCGTGTTCTTCTTTTCGCCTGGCTCCAGCCGGGTCGTGTAATAGCGGTAGAGCCTTGCTCCCTTGCGCGCCTGAGATGGAGACATTGGCCTGCCTTCGGGATCAGAGATTAGACCAGTCAACAGACTTGGGTTTTCCGATTTCTTGCCGAGGGCATTGTCCCTGCGATTGGTAGCAAAGGTGCTTTGTACTTCATCGAACAAAGTCTGATCTATGATGGGATCATGCTCGCCATCATAGATGGCGTCTTTGTGTCGAACCTTTCCGGTATATATGGGGTTATGGAGCAGTTTTGTCAGCGAGCCAGCCCGGAACGGAATGCCGCCAACAATCCGTTCGCCCTTATACAAGCGCTGCTTTGTTCGATAGCCATCCGCAGCCAGTTCATCGACAAGCTGAGGTACCGATTTGAGTGTGGTGTAGCGCCTGAACATATGACGTACTACTTCGGCTTCACTCTCATTGATCACCAGCTTGCGATCTTGAAGGTCATATCCAATGGGAACAGGGCCTCCCATCCACATGCCCTTCTTCTTGGAAGCTGCGATCTTGTCCCTAATCCGCTCGCCGGTAACCTCGCGCTCGAACTGGGCGAAGGATAGTAAGACGTTCAGCGTCAGCCTTCCCATGCTGGTCGTTGTATTGAACGACTGGGTAACACTGACGAAGCTGGCCTCACTCTCATCGAGGATTTCAACAATCTTGGCAAAGTCGGCCAGCGAACGTGTCAGCCTATCAACCTTGTAAACAACGATGACATCGACTTTCCCAGCTTTCACATCATTCAGCAGCTGAGTGATTGCAGGTCTCTTCATGGTGCCGCCTGACCAACCGCCGTCGTCATAAAACTCTGAAACGGCTTCCCAGCCTTCGCTGGCCTGGCTCAGGATATAGGCGGCGCAGGCTTCTCTCTGTGCATCCAGACTGTTAAAATCCTGCTCCAGACCATCCTCGGTCGATTTGCGGGTGTAGATTGCACAGCGAAGCTTTTTGGGTTTGTCAGCCATTGGCTCTTGCCTTTGGTTTGTAACTGCTGCTTTTCTTCAATCCGAAGAAGCGGGGACCGGACCAGTGGGCTCCGGTTATCTCCCGGGCAATATGGCTGAGGCTGTCATAGTGGCGACCTTCGAACTCGAACCCGTCATCACATACCAGAACATGCAAGCTTTTGCCGTTCCAGGAACGCACCAGCCTGGTTCCGGTCTTCAACGAGATTGCATGCATGTGACCAGCCTTGCCGGTGCGCTCCACGCGTTTGCGTAGCCTTTCGATTTCTCGTTTGGTTGCGCCTGTCAGGTTCCCGTGGACGCGCTCCTGCAGTCGATTGGCGATGCCGCGTCGCAGCAGATCTGGCCCGATGTCGGGAGCAGGGGATCGATAAGTATCGCGCCACACGGAACGGAGTTGGGCAGGGGGCATGGTCATCAGCTCGGCCAACTGCTGTTCGAGTCCGGTCATGACGCTGCCCGCTGTGGATTCTGGTCGGGCGTCTGGGTGATCCGGTAGGCAGTGCCTTCATCACCGCATTGTTCGCGGATGATCACATAGCCTTTTTTTCGCAGGCCAGTTAGGAATGCGCGGGCGCTATGCGTTTGCCATTTGGTTGCTTGGCATATGTCATCAATGCTCGCGCCTTTGCCGCGGCTTAGCAGCGCAATAACGGACGCGGACTTGGTTTGGGTTTTTGGGTTTGTGGTTGGCATATCAGGACTCCAGTATTGGCGCTGGAGGTTCCAGCGCTTCCACTGACCCGAGCCGCGGATCGCTTATAAAAGCTGGCGGCGCGTCGTGTTTATGTTTGCGACACCGACAGCAATGCTCGAACGAACAGCGAAGTCGAGTGGTTTATCCGCCAAAGCGGGAAATCAGCGCTCAGTCGTACCGGCTGTCGGATTCAAAGCTGCCGGTCCGCTAACGCCCCAATAACAGTCGTTAGGGGGCGGACTGAAGCGTCCTAATAGCAGCCATTCGTAGGTGTCAAAGCTCCCCAATCACTTCAACAATCGAACCGCAAAGTTCTTTCAATTGCGCATCTGTAATAATGTATGGAGGCATAACGTAGACCAACTTTCCGAATGGTCTTATCCAAACGCCGCGCTCGACAAAGAGGGCTTGAATCTTTGCAACATCCACCGCCGCTGCCATCTCGACTACACCGATTGCTCCGAGAATTCGTACATCTTCGACACTCTGATGATCTTTTGCTGCCAATAATTTATTTAACTGAAACGAAATCCGTTCAATATTTTTCTGCCAACCGTCGGAGTACTGACAATCAAGTCCCGTATCCAGCAAAACGTCAATACTGGCGCATGATACAGCACAGGCTAGCGGATTAGCCATGAATGTAGGGCCATGCATTAGGGCTGGCACCTTACCCTGTGATATCCCCATTGCAACTTTAGATGTCGCCAGTGTTGCAGCGAGGGTCATCATCCCTCCCGTGAGGGCTTTGCCAATACATAGAATGTCGGGAATAACTTCAGCATGTTCGCACGCAAACATTTTTCCCGTCCTGCCAAAGCCAGTAGCAATTTCATCAAGTATCAACAAAACCTCATAGTGATCACATAGTTCACGCACTTGCTTGAGAAACTCAGGGTGATAAAAATGCATGCCGCCAGCACCCTGAACAATGGGTTCCAGAATTACCGCTGCAACTCCATTGTTATTCTTGGAAATCGCCGCTTCAAATTCATCAATGTCCGAAGGATCCCAAGGGCCATCGAAACTAGATTTAGGACGACTAACAAATATCTGCTCGGCGATGGCGTGAGGGAAAAGCCCATGTTGGCCATTTTCCGGATCTCCAACCGACATGCATGAGAAAGGGTCACCGTGATATCCGCCGCGCACTGTTAAAAACTTTGTTTTCTGTGATCGTCCTGTAGATTGCCAGTATTGCAACGCCATTTTCAATGCGACTTCGATAGCAATCGAACCAGAGTCGGCGAAAAAAACATGCTTTAAAGGTGCCGGCGTTATTGATACCAGTCGCGCGCCTAATTCAGCCGCAGGCTGATGAGCAATTCCGCCAAACATAACATGGGACATTTTCCCAATTTGCTCAGAAACTGCGGCGTTAAGCTTTGGGTGATTATAACCGTGAATTGCGCTCCACCAAGATGACATGCCATCAATCAATGAACTGCCATCGGCCAATTTCAAATAAGCACCCTGCGCAGCAACCACTGGATAACACGGCAGAGGTTTATTCATTGACGTATAGGGATGCCACAAATGGTCCCGATCAAAATTAAGCCAATCTTGGGTGGTTTCGAATATCGTTTGCATGCGTTTTTACAAAAGTCCTGTCCAAGTTTTTAGCCAGCGGGATTTCGGCAATTAGAGGAGCCTCACTGGCATTGTCACATTAACTTGGTCAAGGCGCAAGATTGGTTTTGGTTTTATGATCAGGCATTCAGGGCCGCAGCTTTCCAACCGCTGAACGCACCAGCTCGTAATTTCTTGAACAAGGGTCGATTGATAAGATGGCGTTGAAGGTCGAAATGGTTGTAGGTTGAAGCGTGGAC
>JABMNS010000195.1 GCA_013204445.1 Sphingomonadales bacterium | reverse complement strand
GGCATGTACCGGCCGGAATTTGAAGGTGATGCATGCGGCGTCGGCCTAGTGGCGGCGACCGATGGCTAAGCGTCGCGGCGCGTCGTGTCCTCTGCGATTGATGCGCTGAAGGCAGTCTGGCACCGAGGCGCAGTCGATGCCGATGGCATGACCGGTGACGGCGCCGGCCTGCACGTCGATTTGCCCGAGCGCTTCTTTGATGACGCGATTGCCGACAGCGGCCACAAGGTGCGCCTGAACCGGCTGGCCGTGGGCATGATCTTCCTGCCGCGCACCGATCTGAATGCGCAGGAATCCTGCCGCACCATTGTCGAAGCGGAAATCATCGAATCCGGCTATACCATCTACGGCTGGCGTCAGGTGCCCGTGGATGTGTCGGTAATCGGGCCGAAAGCGCAGAATAGCCGTCCCGAGATCGAACAGATCATGATTGCCGGACCGATGCCGGACAAGCAGGACGCCCGGGAATTTGAGAAAAATCTCTACCTCATCCGCCGCCGGATTGAAAAGAAAGTAATCGCGGCGCAGGTTCAGGATTTTTACATCTGCAGCCTGTCCTGCCGCTCGATCATCTACAAGGGCCTGTTCCTGGCTGAATCCCTGTCAGTTTTCTATCCCGACCTGCTCGACGACCGTTTCGAAAGCCGGGTGGCGATTTTCCATCAGCGCTATTCGACCAACACTTTTCCCCAATGGTGGTTGGCACAGCCGTTCCGTTGTCTCGCCCATAATGGCGAAATCAACACAATCCGCGGCAACAAAAACTGGATGAAAAGCCACGAAATCAAGATGGCGAGCCTGGCTTTTGGCGATTATAGCGAAGATATCAAGCCGGTGATCCCGGCGGGTTCCTCTGACACGGCGGCGCTGGATGCGGTGTTCGAGACCATCTGCCGGTCCGGCCGCGACGCGCCGACCGCAAAAATCATGCTGGTGCCGCAAGCCTGGCAGAATGACCCGGATATCGATCCCGCGCACCAAGCGATGTATGAATATATGGCCAGCGTGATGGAGCCCTGGGATGGTCCGGCAGCGCTGGCGATGACCGATGGCCACTGGGCCGTCGCCGGGGTCGATCGCAACGCCCTGCGTCCGCTGCGCTATTCGCGCACGTCAGATAATCTGCTGATCATCGGCTCTGAAGCCGGCATGGTCGTTGTCCCCGAAAGCCAGATCATCGAGAAAGGCCGCCTCGGCCCCGGCCAGATGATCGCGATCGACCTTGATGCAGGAATCCTGTTCAAGGACCGCGAACTCAAGGACCGGATCGCCGCCGAGGAGCCCTATGCCGATCTGGTGAAAGGCTTCCTGACCGCAGACGATCTGCCGCCCGCCCCCGAGGTTTCCGGCATGGGGTTTTCCAGGGAAGAATTAATTCGCCGGCAGACCGCAGCCGGCCATACGCTGGAGGATATGGAAATGATCCTCGCGCCGATGGTCGAGGATGCCAAGGAAGCAATCGGATCGATGGGCGACGATACCCCGCTTGCGGTGATCAGCGTCAAGCCGCGCCAGATCAGCCATTTCTTCCGGCAGAATTTTTCCCAAGTCACCAACCCGCCGATCGACAGCCTGCGCGAACGCCATGTGATGAGCCTGCGCACGCGTTTTTCCAATCTGGCCAATATATTGGAGCAGGACAGCCAGAATGAAAATGTCATGGTGCTCGAAAGTCCGGTGCTCAGCTGCGCTCTGTGGGAGCGACTGAAACTGGCCTTTGGTGATGCCGTCGCCGAGATCGACTGCACAATGAGCACAAGCGGCGCCGCCATCGAATTGCGCGACGCGCTGGCCCGGATACGGGCGGAAGCAGAACAGGCGGTGCGCGCCGGCAAAACCGAAATTTTCCTGACCGACGAGGATATTGACGAAGACCGGATGGCCATTTCGATGGTGATTGCGACCGCGGCAGTGCACACGCATCTGGTTCGCAAGGGCCTGCGCTCATACGCCTCGATCAATGTCCGCGCGGCAGAATGTCTCGACACCCATTGCTATGCCGCGCTGATCGGTGTCGGCGCGACCACGGTCAATGCCTATATG
>JABMNS010000194.1 GCA_013204445.1 Sphingomonadales bacterium | reverse complement strand
TCCAGGATCTATATCAGTTCAAGCCGCCGCGGCCGTTCGCGCCAGGCGGAGAAGTTTCCGGTATTATCGCCGCTGTCGGCGAAGGCGTGGCTGATCTGAAAGTCGGTGACCGGATTGCTTCCACCACCGGCCATGGCGGCCTGGTCGAGAAGGTTGTTGTCGACCAGAATAGTGTGTTTAAAATTCCCGATAGCGTCAGCTACGAAGATGCATCGGCCTTGCTGCTGACTTATGGTACCTCGATCCATGCGCTGGTGGATCGCGGCCATATCCAGGAGGGTGAAACTCTGCTGGTGCTCGGCGCCTCGGGCGGCGTGGGTATCGCAGCCGTCGAACTGGGCAAGGCTTTTGGCGCGCGCGTTGTTGCCGCCGTTTCTTCCGAAGAGAAGGCTGCATTTGCTAAGGCTGCAGGCGCGGACGAAACCGTGGTCTATGGTCGCGCTCCGTTCGATAAAGATCAGTCTAAGGCGCTGGCGGCGCAGTTCAAGGCAGCGGTGGGTCCGGGGGGCGCAGATGTCATCTATGATGCTGTCGGCGGCGACTATAGCGAACCTGCTGTACGCTCGATTGCCTGGGAAGGTCGCTTCCTAGTGGTCGGATTCCCGGCCGGCATTGCGAAGCTGCCGCTCAATCTGACGTTGCTGAAATCCTGCGATGTCTGCGGTGTATTCTGGGGCGCTTATGCCATGCGCGATCCGAAAGGCAATCGCGCGCATATTAATCGGCTGTTCAAGCTGTGGGGTCAGGGCCTTATCCAACCGCGTGTATCCGAGGTTTTTGCTTTTGAAGATGCGGGCCAGGCCATCCAGAAAATGGCAGATCGTGGCGCTATTGGCAAATTGGTCGTCAAAGTCGCCGACTGATTGTCCGGCCGCACTTGCAGGAAGCATCGGTGATGCCTATTTTTAGATCAACACAGACCAAGGGAAACTCATGACAGATTTTAAAGATCGCGAAAGTGCGTTTGAATCGAAATTTGCACGCGATGAAGAGATGCAGTTCAGGGTCACCGCGCGGCGCAATCGCTTGCTCGGTCAATGGGCTGCAGAGAAAATGGTGCTGACGCCCGAGGAAACCGATGCGTATGCGAAAGAAGTCGTGGCGGCCGATTTTGAGGAAGCAGGCGATGAAGATGTCATTCGGAAGCTTCTGGGCGATCTGACCTCGGCTGGCGTCGAGATGGATGATTCCGGCATCCGCACCGCTTTGAGCGAAAAAATGGCGGAAGCCCGCCGTCAGTTTATCGAAGAGGCCAAGTAAGCCAGATGCCCATGGCGAGTGCAGATATTGAGGCGATGATTTTGGCAGCCTTCCCCGATGCTTTGGTAGAGATTACCGATCTGGCCGGCGATGGCGATCATTATGCCGCAAAGGTCACATCCGCTGCGTTCGCGGATATGAGCCGGGTTAAACAGCATCAGGCGGTCTACGCTGCGCTGAAGGGGAAAATGGGTGGTGAATTGCACGCGCTGCAACTGACCACAGCAGTTCCCGACTAGGAGAATATAAATGACCGATGTAAACGCAAAAATCAAAACGGTGGTGAACAGCAATGATGTGCTACTGTTCATGAAGGGCACCCCGCTGTTCCCGCAATGCGGATTTTCCAGTCGTGCGGTTGCCATCCTTGAACATTTGGGGGTCGGCTTTGACTCTTTTGATGTGCTGCAAGACATGGAAGTTCGACAGGGAATCAAGGATTATTCCGACTGGCCGACGATTCCGCAGCTCTATGTCAAAGGCGAATTTGTCGGCGGCAGCGACATCATGATGGAAATGTATGAGGCTGGCGAACTTGGCGAATTGATGGCCGAGAAAAAGGTCGCTCTAGCAGAGGCCTGAAGTCTTCCTGCTATAAGATTAGACTATGAAATCAAAAAACGGCTTGGTCTGCGAGGACCGAGCCTTTTTTATTGGGGTAAGCTTCGTCGAAACGGATAATAAGAGGGAACAACAGAGACCAGTAGGTTGTTCCCCTCATTTTATCCCTCCTAAAGGGAGGGTCTGGGTGTGAAACATTAAAGACACCCAATTTATTGCATCTGCCGTGCCAGTTTTTCAAAAGCCACAAATTACAATGACTTGTTTGGTTGAGCCGCTGTTAATATTTGTAAGTTTGTAAGATAATTCGACAAGTTGCGACTTTTCGACAAATGGCTGCTGCCGATCCACCAACGACATTGCATGACGAAATCAGTGTTTACATCCGTGGTCGATGAAACTACGTTTGTAGTCACTGAAGATTTCCGATGGAGGGACAAGCATTGTGACCGAACGCATTAGCGATGCTGAACATGCTGTAATGGAAGTCCTTTGGAAACGCGCCCCGATGACCGCCACAGAAGTGGCGGAACAAGTCGTTGAGCAGAAAGGTTGGTCACTTCAGACCGTCAAGACCCTGCTGTCCCGGCTGGCTGCAAAAGCGGTAGTTGCCACCGAGCGGGATGGTCGTCGTTTTCTCTATTCTCCGCTGGTTGAACGGGATACCTATCTCACCGGCGTGTCCCGGAATTTTGTGGATCGACTTTTCGGGGGAAAAGTCATGCCATTGGTTGCGCATCTGGCCGAGGCCGATGAATTGAGCGCTGAAGACATCCGCGAAATCGAAGAGCTTTTAAGGGAGTTGATAAAATGAGCGGGGAATTGAACCAATGGATTTGGGATACCATGTTGTCGATGACCCTGTTGATGCTGCTGGTGTTGCTCATCCGCAAACCGGTGAGCCATTTCTTCGGAGCGCGCATCGCCTATCTGCTATGGATATTGCCGCTCGCGCGCCTGTTCATGCCAACGCTCACCCTCAAGGCGCCCGGCTTGAATGAGCCCGCCGCCGGCTTTGCGCCGATTGCCCTTGGTTCAGACATGGTTGCTGCAGTGCCGGCACAAACAACCGCATTTAGTGTCTCACCTTGGGAGTAAACCCACCAGCTTCTAGCTGGTAGAAGGCTTC
>JABMNS010000193.1 GCA_013204445.1 Sphingomonadales bacterium | reverse complement strand
TTAAGATCAGCGCGCCGATCGATCAGTCGCGCGGTTTCGCCCTCACCCACGCGCAGCTGGGTCGGGGTTACGCCGGCAAAGAATTTTACTTCCCGGATCATGTGCGACTGGTCGTAAAAGGCATCAACCAGCTCGTTCAGCTCTTCCGCATTATGCTCGGCATAGGCCCGCGCCGCCCGCAACGCTCGATATTTGCGCGCGAGATATTTCGGCGGCATGCCATAGAGTTTGTTCACCCTGCGCAGAACCTGCCGCGAACTTTGCGTCGACCGGTCCATCAGGCTGCTGACTGGCGGCGAAGGTTCCGACGACAGCCACTCATCGACCATCTTGGTGAACCTCGCCGTTTCCGGCTTGAGGCGCGGCTTCAGCGCCCGGTAGATCTTATCTGTCCAGGCCACCATCTGCTCGGGGCTCTGGCAGCCGCGCAGATATTCCAGATTCTTTTCAACTTCCTGGGTAAAAACCTCCGCCGCATTCACCGCACGGTCGGTATAGTCTGCGGCCGATTTACAGGTGAAAATGGCCCAGCCAGCAGGTAATATGCCGACGCCAAACATCCGGAACGGTCCGGTTACCTCAAAATGCATTGATCCTGTCGAAGGGCCCTGCAGCATCGCATCCTTGGCTGGGAAACGGCTGCCATCGGCAAAGCCGATGACCGCACTACCCTCCAGCAAAAACCGCAATTGTGCGATGGCGGCGCGCTCGTTATCGGCAAAGCGTGGCTGATCAGCCTCAAAAAGATAATAGACCGAGACTAGATCCCGGACATCTTCTGCAGGTGCAAAATATCTAAGACTTACCAAATTACGGCCCTCGATCTGTCCCTCCCCTAGGTCCAGATTGCTTATCGATGCTCTTTTATGACTAACAAATATAGACAAAAAAAGGCCTGACCAAATTAATGGTCAGGCCGATAAGGAAAAGAACTCAGATACCATCGCATTAGAATCGCGAGAGCGCTTCAGGCCTCAACTGCTCGAAGCAATCCAGGCGTCTATCCTCTCTTCCATGATGTTGAGCGGCACCGGACCACTTTTCAGAACCACGTCATGGAACTCGCCCATGCTGAACTTGTCGCCCAGAGCGTCCTGCGCCCGCGTCCTAAGCTCGAGTATTTTCAGCTTCCCAATCATATAGGCTGTCGCTTGCCCAGGATAGACGATATAGCGCTCGATCGCCTTGCGAATATCGCCTTCAGGATTGGGCGTATTGTCCGTGAGATATTGAATCGCTTCTTCGCGGCTCCAGCGCTTGTGGTGGATGCCGGTGTCCACGACCAGCCGGCAGGCCCGCCACAATTCCATCCCGAGCCGGCCAAAATCGCTATAGGGGTCTTCATAGAATCCCATGTCCTTGCCGAGCTCTTCCGAATAGAGTCCCCAGCCTTCGGTATAGGCGGTCCATCCGCCAAATCTGCGGAACGGCGGCAAATCGCCGAGTTCGGTCTGGATCGATCTTTGTAAATGATGGCCCGGCAAGCCTTCGTGATAGGCTAGCGCTTCCAGCTCCGTTTTGGACATGCTTCGCAAATTGTACAGGTTGACATAATAGGTTCCGGGGCGCGAGCCATCGGGCGCCGGGCCATTGTAAAAGGCCTTGCCGCCTGATTTCTCGCGAAATGCCTCAACCGGTTTGATCACCAGCGGCGCTTTCGGCAGCGTGTTGAAAAATTCGGGCAGCATGGCAGTTATCGCCGCCAGCTTGCCGTCGACATCGGCCAGATAGGCTTCGCGCGTGTCATAGTAAAACTCATCACTGCTGCGCAGATGCTCGAAAAAATCCTGCAAACTGCCTTCAAAGCCGACATCCGTCATGATATTGCGCATCAGTCCATGGATTCGCTCGACATTATCCAGGCCGATTTGATGAATTTCATCCGCCGTCAAATCGGTGGTTGTATAATTATTCAACCGCTCGGCATAATAAGCTGCACCATCCTTGAACCGCCAGATGCCGTCACCATCGACAGCGGTTGCCTGCTGACGCTCCATCTCGGCGATCAGTTTCTCATAGGCCGGTTTGAAGCTATTGATCATCGCCGCTCCGCCGCGCGCAACCAGATCGGATTTTTCCGCTTCGGAAATTTCAAGATCCGCGACCTTCTTTTTCAGATCGGCATAAATGGGCGAGTCCGCGCCATCCTCGAATGGCGCACCGCTAATCACATTTTTTGCGTCGGCGATCACATAAGGGAATACCCAGTCGGGCACGATGATTCCGCTGTCTGCCCGCTCTGCCGACTGCACTACCAGCGATTGGATCAATAGGCCGGCGGCATCAAGGCGGCTGACATAGGCTTCAGCATCCGCTTTGCTCGCCACCCGGTGAATGTTGATCATGAACGCCGGCATCTGGCTTTGTGCGCCATTCATCTGATCAAAAATATAGGCATTGCGGCGGAACGGGAAAGCATTGCTTGATCGTTCGGCCCGCGCCTGAAACAGACGATAGCTCAGCTGACTGGCTTGGCTTAGTTGATCTTTGTCAAACTCTGTTTCCATCTGCGCAAGCGCTGCCTGACCGCGCTCATATTGCGCGACCTCAGCGGCGTCGCTCGCATCATCCCATTTACCATAATCGGCATCGCGAATACCTCGATAGGCTTTTGAGACCGGGGAATGGGTGAGTTCCTGATCGTCATAATCTTTGAAAAAGGCGGACAGCTGTTCGTTGATGTCCTCGTTCGCCTGGGTTGCCACTTCGCTTGCCTGCGCATGGCTTGCGGGCGCGATGGAGACGGCGGTCAATGCCAATGCAGAGGAGGCGGTTAGCAAAAAATATCTCATCCAAAATCTTTCTTATCTGGTTTGAATTGCCCGACCCTATCATCCCATTTGGATTTGCACAAATTCGCTATTGCGCCTGCTACGCGCAGAACGACTTCCATCCAGACAATTCAAGCCCTGACTTCCCGGGCAATCCGGCGATTGGCGGTTGCTGCCGCGCTTATGCGCGGTTAGGCACCATCACGATGCACACGCATTCACAGGACGCATTGATTATCGGCGGAGGCCATAATGCTCCGGGCTTTCGCAAGCGTATCCTGGGACAGATGGCGCTGTCACCGTTCGATCTGGAACGTAAATTCGGCCTAGTTGGCTGCGACATATTCCATGGCCGCATGTCTCTCGACCAGCTCTGGGCGGCGCGGCCGGTGATTGGCGCGGCGAGCTATAAAGGACCACTAAAGCGATCCTGCGGGAACGCAGCCTGTTGGGTCTCTGGTTCGGTTGACGCTACGACGGGCGGGCTAAAACAGCTGCCTATTGCGCCCAAGTCCTAAGAGGGATAAATTCGCACGATTGGGATGGGAGATTCAATATGCGCAAATCACTAATGTTGGCAGCTTGCACGGCTGCCTTGGCTATGTCGGCATGTTCGGAAAATAAGGATAGTGACAGCGGCAGCGCAGAAGTTACGAACACCGAATATCCCGAACAGGTATTTTGGGGCGACACCCATCTCCATACCGACAACAGCATCGATGCCTTTGGTTTTGGCAACCGGCTCGACGCCGAAGCGGCGTTGAGATTCGCCCGCGGCGAAGAAGTCACGGCCACCAAGGGTGCCAAGGCGAAACTGTCCCGCCCACTCGATTTTCTGGTGATTGCCGATCACAGCGACGCGATGGGTGCGACCAAGGCTATTATGGAAGCCCCCCGCATTGCATTGCTCACCAATAAATTCCTGCTCCGCTGGCATGATATGATGAACGAAAGCGACGAAGGCTCGTTGCGGGTGACGGCAGAGCTTATCGATGGAGCGGCCAAGGGGACGTTGCCCGGTTCCCTTACCGACCCGGAAGAAACCAAAGCGCGCACGGCCGATCTTTGGGAAAAACACGGAAAAACCGTAGATCAATATAATGAGCCGGGAAAATTCACCGCCTTCATGGGCTTTGAATATACACCGATGCCGGATGGCGACAATCTTCACCGGGTTGTGATGTTCCGCGACGGTCCGAAAAAAATGGGTGATACGGTTCCCTATTCTGCGCTCGGCGCGCAGGATCCGGAAAAGCTCTGGGGCTATATGGCCGCCTATGAGCAAAAAACCGGCGGCAAGGTGCTCTCGATTCCCCATAACAGCAATGTCTCGAACGGCCGGATGTTCGCGATGAACAAATATGACGGCAGCCCGATTGATGCAGCCTATGTGAAGACCCGGGCGCTGCGCGAACCGATCGTCGAGGTCACCCAGATCAAAGGCGACAGCGAAGCCCATCCGTTTCTCTCGCCGAATGATGAATTTGCTGATTTTGGTGTTGCCGGCTGGGACAAATGTAATCTGAGCTGCACCAAGGATATGCCGCCTGAAAGCTATGCCGGCAGCTATGTGCGCGAAGCGCTTAAGCGCGGTCTGGAACTGACTCTTGCCGTGGGCGCCAATCCCTTCAAATTTGGCATGATCGGTTCTACCGACAGCCATACGTCACTGGCGACGGCGGACGAGAATAATTTCTTCGGTAAGCACAGCGGCAACGAGGCCAATAACAAGGGTCGCGCGATGGCCCCGCAAAATCTCGGTACCCGAAAAGGCCGCTTTGGCTGGAATTATCTGTCGAGTGGCTATGCAGCGGTCTGGGCAACCAGCAACACGCGGGAAGCCATTTTCGATGCGATGATGCGCCGCGAAGTTTATGCGACAACCGGGCCGCGGATGCAGGTCAGGTTTTTTGGCGGCTTTGATTTCACCGCCGACGATACCGCCGATCTCGTCAAAACCGGCTATACTAAGGGCGTTCCGATGGGCGGCGACCTGAGCGGCGGTGACGGCGAGGCGCCGAAATTCCTGATCAGCGCGCTGATGGACCCGGAAAGTGCCAGTCTGGACCGGATCCAGGTAATCAAGGGCTGGGTCGATGCGAACGGCAAGAGCCAGGAAAAAATCTATAATGTCAGCTGGAGCGATGCCGATACGCGGAGGCTGGGCGCCGATGGCAAGCTGACTGCGGTCCCCAATACGGTGGATCTGACCAAGGGCACTTGGGACAATGCAACTGGCGCGCCGGAGCTCGTCACCTTCTGGCAGGATCCTGATTTCAACGCGGCGCAGAACGCATTCTATTACGTGCGCGTGCTGGAAATTCCGACGCCGACATGGCCGGTTTATGATGCGCTCAAATTCAGCCTGATCCTGCCCGATGCGGTGATCAAGATTCAGCAGGAACGCGCCTATAGTTCGCCGATCTGGTATACGCCGTCTGCTTAAGTCTGCCTTATCCTCTCATGCGGAGCCTGTCGCCGGACGGTTGCCGTGATCGCGTGACTGGCAGCGTCTGAATATAATGGGTTGCACGATATATGTTGCGTAAGTTTAGTCGAGAGCCGCTGATCCATTTTCTGGGCGGCGCGCTGCTTATTTTTACTTTTTTCTGGGCCACCGGCACGGGCCGTGACCCTGCGGACTATGAGATCAGCATCGATGAAACGGATATCGACCGGCTCACGACTGACTGGGAGCGAAATTTTCGCCGTGCACCGACACAGCAAGAACTGGACGGCCTGATTGATCAGGAGATTACCGAAGAAATTTACTATCGAGAAGCCTTGCGGCTGGGACTGGACAAGAATGATCCGGTCATCCGGCGCAGGCTGTTTACGAAAATGCGCTTTCTCGATAGTAAAGACGAAGAAAATGTCGCGCCAACCGATACGATCCTGCAGCAATGGATGGACGAGCATCCCGGCAAATATGCCCTGTCACCGCTCTATGATTTTAAACAAATCTATCTCGGCCAGATCAGTGCGGCTCAGGCCAGCGACTGGATTGACCAACTGAACAACGATGAAAATCGCGCCGCAAATGCAAAATCCATTTCGCTACCCGCCAATCTTAAGCAGGCCGGCATCACAGAAATTGAACGCCAGTTTGGCGATCGGTTTGCCGGGCAATTGGCGAAACTGCAACTGGGCCTATGGAGCGGCCCGGTCACTTCGGGTTTTGGCGTTCATGCGGTCAGGGTCACCGCGAAAACACTCGGCAAAAAAGCGGCTTTGGATGACGTGCGGCAGCGGGTGGTTAACGACTGGCGCGCAGACCAGCAGGCCGAGCAGAAAGAAAAAGCGCTTTCTAGATATCGGGGGCAATATGAAATCACAGTGGCTGGCCGCCCATGAATCGCTGGCTCGCCGTCCTGTGGATCTGTTTAGGACTGGCCCTATGTCCGACCAGCGCCCGCGCTGACGAGC
>JABMNS010000192.1 GCA_013204445.1 Sphingomonadales bacterium | reverse complement strand
TCCCAAGCTCAGGGCGGCATACGAGATAATGCACGCACCGGACGTCGTGTCCGGCGATGACAAGCCGGGACAAGCGCTGCGCGGTTCCAAAACAACATCCATGGGCATGGCAGTCAATGCCGTAAAAACCGGAGAAGTTAGTGCTGCGGTCAGCGCTGGCAATACCGGCGCGCTAATGGCTATCGCCAAACTGGCGCTGCGCACCATGCCGGGTATCGATCGGCCGGCATTGTCGGCGCTGCTCCCGACCATGAAAGACACCGACGTGGTCATGCTGGATCTGGGCGCTAATACAGAATGCAACAGTCGTAACCTGGTACAATTTGCTGTGATGGGCGCTGCGTGGAGCCGGATCATGTACGGTTTCGACCGCCCCAAAGTAAAGCTACTGAACATCGGCACCGAAGAGGCCAAGGGTACAGGTACGATTCAGCAAGCCGCTGCGACGCTGAAAGGCGCCGCCGGTCTGCATATGAATTTTCTCGGATTTACTGAGGCTGACAAAATATCCACCGGCGAAGTCGATGTGATTGTGACCGACGGCTTTTCCGGCAATGTGGCGCTCAAGGCGCTGGAAGGAACCGCACGGTTTGTAACCGACCTACTAAGGCAAAGCTTTCTGAGCAGCCTCCGTTCTAAGATTGGGTTCCTGATTTCCAGGCCGGCAACGGAAATGTTGCGCCACCAACTCGATCCAAATAATCACAACGGAGCTGTGTTTCTGGGCCTGAATGGCGTGGTGGTAAAAAGCCACGGCAGTGCAGATGCAAAAGGTGTTGCCAACGCCGTTGAAGTGGCCGCCCGGCTGGTCGAAGACAGCATTCTCGAACGCATCAGCGAAGATTTGATAAAAATCAGCCAATCGCCGCCGGTGGCCGAGGTGTCGAAATGAGCACCGTCGCCGCCAGACGTTCGGTTATAAAGGGAACCGGTTCGGCCCTGCCGCGAACCTGCGTCTCCAATGCCGAACTGGCTAAGCGGGTCGATACCACCGACGAATGGATCGTTGAACGCACCGGTATTCGTTTCCGTCATATTGCGGAGGATGACGAGACAACATCCAGCCTCGCCATCGAAGCGTCGGAAAAAGCCATGCAGGCGGCTGGTTTTAGTAGCGCAGATATCGACCTGATCATCGTCGCAACAGCAACGCCCGACCAGACATTTCCTGCAACCGCCACCATTGTTCAGGATGCATTGGGCTGTAATGGCTGCGTCGCTTTTGATATCGCTGCGGTCTGCTCGGGATTCCTATACGCACTTTCGGTAGCGGACAGTATGATTCGGGCCGGTACCGCGCAAAATGCACTGGTAATCGGTGCAGAAACGTTCAGTCGGATCCTCGATTGGGAAGATCGCGGAACCTGCGTGCTCTTTGGTGATGGAGCCGGCGCGGTCGTGCTGGCGGCCGAACATGGGGAAAATGGCATTCTTGCAACCCGTCTGCACGCCGATGGCGCGCATAATCAGCTATTATATGTCGACGGCGGAGCCGGTACGACGGGGACGGTCGGTAAGCTCCGTATGAAAGGCCGTGAGGTTTTTCGTCACGCGGTCGTCAATCTGGCTTCGGTTCTGAAAGAAGTATTGGAAGAAGCGGGGGAGTCGATCGACAATGTCGACTGGGTTATTCCCCATCAGGCCAATGCCCGGATATTGGATGCGACGGCCAAAAAGCTCAATCTTCTGCCGGAAAAGGTAATCAAGACTGTCGACATGCACGCCAATACTTCGGCAGCTTCAGTCCCGTTGGCGCTAGATACCGCGGTGCGTGATGGTCGAATCAAGGCCGGCGATTTGCTGGTTCTGGAAGCCATGGGCGGCGGGTTCACCTGGGGCGCGTCGGTCATTCGATATTGAATATGCTTCTTTCGTTCTCGGATTAACCAAAAACTTCAATTTCGTCGCTAATTTTACTTTCTTGTCGAAAGCCAGGTGAGCCAAGTGCATTTCGACTCCCCGGAGGCAAGGGGCGTTTTTTTTGCAAGGGCCAGATTCGAGCGGGAAAATGTTGCGAAATTAACCTATGAATATTTATTATATCTCCTCTGCAAATCCGGCCTCAGCCTGGACACGGCTGCCATAACATTTGGTATGGCGGAGCCGATATTTCGGTGTCAATTGTTGGCCGAAGGCATGTCCTGTCGGCAGCTACTGGAACAGGTCCGACGGGACATTTGCAATCTCTCCGAAATAGCGGCCAAGCTGGGCTATAGCGAATTGAGCGCTTTCACTCGCGCCTATGCGAGTTGGTATGGCTATCCACCCGTGTCAGGACACTGGCGGCGCAATATCGCTCGCTGCCTGAATATCATGTTGTCCGGAAAATGGTGGGCGTAGAGAGAGTTGAACTCCCGACCCCTTCGATGTCAACGAAGTGCTCTACCACTGAGCTATACGCCCACGCTGGAGGCCGTCTAGCCAGCCGCTCCGGCTGGCGCAAGGCTTAATTCTGGTCGCTGATACTGTCTGGCTCGAACAGCCGGTCGACCTCCAGAACTAGATCGCGCAAATGAAAGGGTTTGGACAATATTTTGGCTTTCGGAACCGATTCTCCGGCGCGCAATGTTACACCGGAAAAGCCGGTGATAAACATGACCTGAGTCTCGGGGCAGACAGCGGCACAATGCTGTGCCAGTTCGATTCCATCCATCTCCGGCATCACGATGTCGGTCAAAAGCAGATCGAATTTCTGCGCATCGAGCAGCGGCACTGCCGCGGTTCCGCGGTCTACAGCAACAACTTCATAGTTGGCTTTCTCCAGCGCCCGTGTAAGATGCTCACGCATCGCTTGTTCATCTTCCGCGAGGAGAATCCTGATCATTTTGTCGCGCCTTCCCGAATATGCCTGAGTACAGGCCCGCCTATATGCCGAGGGTATTATATAAGTGCAAATCGGTTAATTTTTTCCCGAAATCGAAGATTTTTTTGATGGCGTACGCCGATCTTTTGGGGGGCGAATATGGCTAATGACATTCCCAGCAAAACATTGTCCTCGGTGTCGACTTATTCCTTGTCCAATGTTGCGGTGCTCAATTTCCCGGTGCAGGTCAGTGTGCCCCACTCCGGTCGGGAATATCCGTCTGAGCTTCTCGACAATCTGAATGTCTCGGCGTCCCATCTGCTTCGATTGGAAGATCGCTACGCAGACCGTTTGGCGGCCTCGGCCATTGCCTCCGGATTTCCCGCGATTATTGCCCAAAAACCTAGGGCATGGGTTGATCTCAATCGCAGTCATACGGAAATAGACCCGGAGATGGTGGTCGGAATGGATCCGACACAGACACCTCAGATGAGCAAAAAAGTAAGAGGCGGCCTTGGTATATTGCCGCGCCGACTGCACGGTGCGGGCAATCTGTGGCGGGAAAAATGGCAACATCAGCATGTCATTGACCGGATCGCGCAGGATCACGAGCCCTATCATGTGATGGTGGAGCGTCTTCTTGGCCAAATACGATCCGCCTTTGGCTATGCGCTCCTCTTGGACTTGCACAGCATGCCATCGGTATTCGACGAGAATTGCCGCCAAGTCGGATTTGTCATTGGTGATCGCTTCGGGCGCAGTTGCGAATCGCGATATGTTGAACTGGCAGCGGTTCATTTCCGGATGCACGGCCACTATGTCCAGACAAACCACCCCTATTCCGGCGGCTATACTCTAGAGCGGCACGGCAGGCCCGCAGGCAATATTCATGCATTCCAGCTGGAGGTGGATCGATCGCTATATTTGGACCAGAATATGCGCGAACCAATTGCTGCCGCGCGAACAATTGCGGAATTGATCCGAGATTGCTGTGTTATGCTCGCGGAGCAATTGTCTGGCAGGCATCAGCTCGAAGCGGCGGAATAAGAGAAACTCCATAAAAAAACCACCTCGCCAGGTCGGCGAGGTGGTCAAGGTTCAGGGAGTTGGCATTTCAAAGAAATGCCTGCATAGATCCGATCGGGGGATGCGAACCCATACCTACTATAACGTGGGTGCTGTCGCGATGAGTTGCAAGCCCCAAAAACCGGAAAATTATAAATCGCGTTTACCTGCTTCGGTCAAATCGGACGAAGCAGGCTGTCCCGAGTGGTTAAATCTGCACGGAGGGTGCTTCGGTCACTTGTGGCATTTTACCAGCACTAACCTGTCTTGCGAATAGATCGCGCATCAGCTGCAGCGAGAAGAGGTGGGCGTAGATCAGTGGCAATATTCCGTTTTGGTTGATCTTGCGGAGCTCATCGCCGCGCATGTCCCGCAGCTTCTCTTCGTTGACCATCTTGAAGCCGCGATAGATAAAGGGCTTTTCAACGCCGGTTTGCTGAATCGAGACTTCGCCATCCATCAGCAATCCCATTTTTTCCAGTTCCTGGACAAACTGACCAGTTCGTTGGCCTGCCTGTTCAAACTGCTCACAAAAATCCAGGATATTCTTGGTGGTTTCGCTCGGTTGATCCCCGTCGAACAGAGCGTCGCCTTCCTTATCTTCGCCAATCGCATCGGTTGTCGGGTCGAAGCAAAGCGAGAGTTCTTCGGCATCCGGCCGCAATTTTGCGAGCATGAAGGGGTAGCGGCGGACATAGGCCGGGACGTAGGCTGGTTCGCTGAATTGGCCTTCGTCGTTCATGAACGTGTTCACGCCTTCGTTCAGGCCCATCAGAATCAGTGGAACGCTATTTTCTCCGACCGAAAACACAATTGGATAATTGCGCGCAGCATTGGCGAATTCATCGGTGGTGATCGGAATCGCATGTTGCGACTGCATGAAGGATGCATTGTCCAGCCCTTTGACTTTCCATTTGGCATGCTCGTTGGAATTGAGCGGGACCAAATCCTTGTAGAACATTGGTAGGGCTTGTGCTTGCGGCGTGCTCGCCATAGTCAGATTCTCCGAAAAATTACTGTTGAAATCGAATAGTTGTCTTGCTCTTTAAGAG
>JABMNS010000027.1 GCA_013204445.1 Sphingomonadales bacterium | reverse complement strand
GGAGGCGGTGGTGGTGCCGCTGGTTCGCCGCCGAAGTTGTAAATCAGGCTACCCAGAATAGAGTGGCTCCGCAGACGCGTATCGGCTGTGCGGCCGAGCTGATCTACGAGGTTGATTTTATCAGCATTGAAGAAGCGATATTTCAGGCCAACATCCCAGCTATTGCTCAACGGAGCGCGAACGCCTGCAAGCACCTGCCATGCAAAGCCAGTGTCCGAATCATTAAGATAAGGTCCAGCAAAAATACCCGTCACTTCAGTGCGTGCAACGCCGACGCCACCGCCAAGGAAACCCTGGACGCCATCATCATCGCCAAAGTCAAACATGCCGTTCAGCATGAAGCTGAGCGCGTTTAATTCACCATTGATCGGGGTTGCGCCGATAAAGACTGATCCACTGCCGTTTGCCAAATCCGGAATACCCGGCAAATCGACTTGTGCGTTATTGGCAGCTGCAGATTTATACCCGACTTCTGCCTCCAACCGGAAACCACCGAAGTCATATCCAACGATACCATCAAAATCATAACCAACGTCATGATCAGTTTTGATTGCATTGTCGGTACCAGCAACGCTGATCGACAGATCCTCGGCTATCATTGCACCACCATCAACACCAACATACCACTGGTCATCACGAGCCAGTGCAGGTGTAGCGAGCGCTGTGGAGGCAAGAGCCATTCCTAAGGCAAGCTTCCGCATTTGTATTCCCCTTCTTATTTAGCTTCTAAATTCACGCTGCTTGATAGCGCCTAGCCTTACTCTGTGCAAGCTGTGAAATTGCGTAACTGTTGCGAAAATGTCGCCATTTTCAGCATTTAGGTCGAAAAATAACCGGCAAACATCGTTGAAAAAGAGGGAATCCATTTGGCAGTGAGCCTCCAAAGTTGGTTTGACGCGCCGGGCATCAGAAATTCCTGCAGTTCGGGAGCAGCCAGGATCGAAACGATCGCCATCTGGGCCTCGGTATCAATGATGTCGCCTGCCGCCAGTTTGGCGGCAGATTCGGTCAATTTCCTGGGACCCCAATATACCGAAAAATTGTCGATCGAGCCGACGTAGGACCGCGTCAACGCCAACAGATGAACAGCCGACCATTGCCCGCCTAGCCAGCAATTTAATCAGCATGATCTAGCCATTCATTTGCGGCACCCTCCCCTACAAGATATCATCAGACATACAAACCAATCTCCGACGGGAGGCTTTTTTTGGGCCACGCTCAGAAATTCGAGCGGGACAGAAAACTCTGCTTCTATCGTTCGCTAAGATGGGAGAGAAAAACGCGGCGTTCGATCGGCGTCCATTCGGCAAAAAGTTGTACCTCGGCAAAATCATTTATCATGAGCGGAGGTCGACGGCTTTGCCTGCCCTTCGGCCAGCGCCCCGCGCGTAACAGTTTTGCCCGCATATCGCTCAGATTCCGGGCTAGGCTGGCGCACCTACTCGGCAAAGCCTTTCAGAGATGGTCGGCCCAAATCACATTTTTGCGATACTTCTAATATGTACCTAAATAGCGAGAAGGTCTCGATAATTTTTAGCTATTTGGCGAATAGTTCTTTGAAACCACTGGTCGGCAATACCTGCTCGCTAATATAATCCGCCGCCATATCCGCCAGTTCCCGGCCGAGATGCCAGTCCAGGATCTGCATATTATCAATGATCGGCGGATTCACCAATATGTCCTGCTCGCCCAGCATTTCCCTCGATGCCATCCGGCTTGCCACCACCATCGAGCGCGACATGATTTCGACGATAGACGGGAATTCTGCCTTTCGTTTCCGGCACAGGATGACATCCCGGAGCAACGCCCACCGACCGCGGATATCGTCATAAAGGGCCTCCGTGCGCCAGACCTCGTTCGGGTCGCCAAGCGACACCACAATATTCGGCCCGGCCTTGATCCCGTGCATCACCTTGACCGGCACATTGTCGAGCACGCCACCATCGACCAATATATTGCCATCGCCGTCAATGAACGGCGGCAATATAGTTGGCAACGAGCCCGACGCCCGGACGCATTCCCACAAGGGCCCACGCCGATGAATATGCAGGCCGTTGGTCGACAGGTTGGTCGAGACGCCGAAAAAATTGATCGGCTGATCGGCAATATCTCTGGTGCCGTAACGGGTTCTGAGTTCGCTATCGAACACGGTCGGATCGAGCAAAGAATAGATCGGCAAGGTGAGCCGCCGCATCGCCTTGGCATGGATGAACATCGCCTCCATCTGGTCGAGCGTTTCATCCACCGACATGCCCCGCGCAATCGCGGCGCCCATCGCCGCGCCAGCGCTAGCACCGCCGATAAAGTCGATCGGGATCTCGGCCTGCTGCATTGCCTTGATCACGCCAAGATGGGCACAGCCCAAAGCTCCGCCCCCGGCGAGCACAACGCCCACCGCTCTGCCGGCTAGGAAACGGGCGATCTTGGTAAAATCCGCATCATTGTCGAGCGCGACATGATGGTGCAGTTTGGGAGCGCGCGGATCGATCCAGTCACCGCTGTGGCTGATCGCCTTGCCAGCGCGCGAACGGAGCAGCAGCAGGGTGCGCTGCGGTTCCGCAATCCAGCGCATCGCCGCCTCTTCCATGGCATTGGGCTCAGCCTGGGCCTTTTCGGGCCGCCCCACCATCACCAGCGCATCGGCATTGCGGCAGACCATCTGCCCCCAATCTTCCGATCCGCTGCCATCGATCAGGACATAGGCGCCCCTGGCTTCCTGTTCCGCCAGCCAGGACTGATATTCGTGAGCATCCGCCGCCTCGCTCGTCGCCCGGTCGATCGGTATCACTGAGGTGCCCGGCCGGACCACCGCTTCGAAGGCCGCTACCATCCGCGCCAGAAACCCGTCCGGCATCTGGCTGGTTCCGGCGGGCAGCATCGCAATCACCCGCGGATTTTTTGATGATATCGACGATGTGCGCGCTGTCGCGGCGGCCAATCGCCCGGAAACCAGTCTCAGCATCGCCGCGTATAATTCGGGATGGCGAAGGGCAATATCGTCAAACGCCTGCCGCGAGACTTCCAGCACGCTGGAATCGCGTGTGGCAATGACATCGGCGGTGCGCTTGCCACCGGCGAAAAAGGCTAGTTCTCCGACCGCTTCGCCGGTTTCGATATGGGCGACGATCCGTATCTTATTGACCACCACCCGGAACCGGCCGGATTCGACAAAATAGAGCGCGTCGGCATCATCACCCTGACGAACCAGCGCCTCACCACCCGCGATCCGCCGCATGGCAGAGGCAGATTGCAAGGCGCCCAAGGCTTCTACTGCCACCCCCTGAAAAAGGGCGTGTCGTCTCAGGTCCGGCATTTCCGTTGGTTCAGCCACGCTATTTCCCCCGTCGGTACGACCTGCCCTGAACCCTTATCTTGCGATATCTGTCCACAATCAAGCCTTGGCCATCACGCCAGATGACACATCAACCCGCGGCTTGGTGCCACTTCATTCGCTAGCATTGCAAGATAAGCGGATTGCAGAGCTTCGCGTCCGTCCAAGCGCTCCACCTTCAGATAGGCGCTGGCAGCGGCCACAAATGCAGAAAATTGCTCATCAACCTGGGCGCGAAACGCCGCCGGCCCGATTTCCTTCATCAGGATTTCGGCTGCGGTAGGGGCAAAGAAAAGCAAAGGTTTCGGTCCTTGCAGGTCATCGGCTCCGCCGCGTTCTTCGACATGGGTCGCGCCAACCAGCGAGCTGAATTTCAGAGCGTCGCCCCAATGGGCATGGATGGCGCCAAGCAACTGACCATTGCCGGCGAAATCGACCGAGACGGTAGGCCGACTGGCATCCGCCGCCGACAGATTGTCATAGGTCACCACCTCATCATAAAGCCCGGATTGCTCAACAAAAGCCTTATTCCCTGGTGATGTCAGGCCAATGCGCCGGATCGCGGGACTCAGGCTTTTCGCAACCATCACCAGACCGAGCGATGTCTTTGACGATGCGCTCGTCATCAGCATCGCTTCCGCCCCGAACCAGTTATTTGATCCCATGAAATGCTCTATCAGGAAACTGGTGGTGAACAAAGGCTGGAAGATTGCGCGCTCCGCCTCGAGCGGGCTCTCCTCCCGCCCCAACCGGTGATATTGATTATAGATGATCGCCAGTCCCTGCCGGTGCGCGGCGCCGTCGACGAAGCCGCCGTCCTGCAAATTGGTCGGCGTGACTAGCAAATGACTGGCCATCGGCAAATAACCATAGACCCGCTCGCCCACCGCAATATCGGCATTTTCCGAAGCCACCACCTCGGCAAATCCCCAGACCGGAACAATGCCCCATTCAGCATCGCCGGTCGGGAAAAAATTCCAGTAGCCAAAGCCGTCGCCAACCACCGCATAAGTAATATTATTAGCCGTGAGCGCATATTTTTCGATCGCCAGCAAAATCTGACCGTCGGCCAGAGGCGGCGCATCGCTGTCATGCCATTCTGATTGCGCGAGATCGTTTTTCTTTACCCATAGGCTTTGCATCATTCAGACTCCATCCGATTTTCCGGTTCCCGATCAGCATAAGGGCTCGAGACCATTTGGCAAAAGCATTTGCCAAAAACCATGCGCCTGCTAATCCTGCCCCACGGGAAAGAATAAGCGCCATGCGCGCCATCGGGGAGAGTTTTTGTGAGTGCAGCACCGGCGTTGATTGATCATGTAACTGCTATTTCGGATTTGATCTGGCTCGGGATGTGGAACGATCAACCGATCTTGCCCGTAATGGGCCAACCCATTCCTCCGATGGTTATCATCCTTCTGGGCGCCGGCTTATATTTCATGATCGGCTTGAAGGGCTATCCCCTTCGAACCCTCTTCCCCGCTATGGCCGGCTTGTTCAAGAAATCGAAGAGCCAGGGAGCAGGCGAAATATCGCCCTTTGCCGCACTTTCCACAGCGCTCTCTGGTCAAGTTGGCACAGGCAATCTGGCCGGCGTCGCCACCGCGATCACGCTGGGCGGGCCCGGAGCGATTTTCTGGATGTGGATCACCGCCCTGTTCGGCATGGCATTGGCTTTTGCCGAAGGCTCGCTGGCGGTACGTTTCCGGTCGCAGGCAGCGGATGGCACCTATCGCGGTGGTCCGATGACCTATATCACCATTGGACTTGGTCCCAAATGGATTTGGCTGGCGGTTCTTTTTTGCCTCGGCGCTTTGTTTTCTGCATTGGTAACAGGAAATGGAATACAGGCGCAAAGCTTGGGCACATCGGCAAACCAGCTATTTGGCGTGGAGCCATGGGTCGGCGGCGTCGTAGCTGCGATTGCAGTTTTTGCCGTCATCATTGGCGGCGTAAAGTCGATTGGCCGGGTAGCGGAAACCATCGTCCCATGGATGGCCGGCGCTTATCTGCTGATGGCGTTGATCGCCATCATTTTGAACATTGGTGATATTCCCGAAACATTTTCGCGCATTTTTTCCGGGGCCTTTGGCTATGACGCAGCCTCTGGCGGCTTTCTCGGTGCGATGATCATGATCGCGATCCGCTCTGGTGTGGCACGAGGCCTGTTCTCGAACGAAGCGGGTCAAGGTTCAACCCCGATTGCACATGCCGTGGCCCAAACCAATGACCCCGCCGCACAAGGCCGCTTCGCGATGATGGGTACATTTATCGATACCATTGTCATCTGCACGATGACCGCTTTGGTCATGCTCACTGTGGAAGGAAGTTTCGTCCACACGCTGGAAAATGGAACAACGGAAATTGTCAAACATGCATGGCAGTCCGATCTAAACGGTTTCGAAATGACGTCAGGCGCCTTCGCCGCGGCATTTTCTCCTGAATTATTTGGCGTCCCCATCGGCACGCTTATCGCGTCAATCGCTCTGATATTGTTCGTATTCACGACCTTGCTCACCTGGAGCTATTATGGCGAACGGGCGATCACCTATCTCTATGATCTGGTGCCCGGATCATCGCTACAAGGCGAAAAAGTCCTGCATATCCTTTGGCGAATTCTCTGGTGTATCGTCATCTATTTCGGTTCCTTTGCAGATCTCGAGACCGTCTGGCGTCTGGGAGATATCTCCAACGCGGTGATGACTCTACCCAATATCGTCGCTCTGCTGGCGCTCTCAGGCGTCGTCTTCGCTCTGGCGAAAGGCAATCGCGCCGCTGGCACCGACCACGGCCGTGAGACACCTAAGGAATTGCTGGAAGAAATCACCGGCGCACCGGGTCGCTAAATGAGGATTTCTTTGAATTTCAGGCGCCGGGCGCAGGCATCCGCGCCCATTGCCTTCGCGCCAATAAAGCGCGCCGGCCGGTCGGCCTTGCCTCGGTTTGCTCGGAATTATCTCCGACAAACCGAGCGAAGCGCGACCACGCGCGCGGACCTCGGACTTGATCCGGGGGAGGAAGCCAAGGGCGCGGATGCGCCCACCCGGCGATTGAGGTAAAATAAAAATGCTCAAGCGACTCTATGAATGGATGCTCGGCAAGGCAGCTCATCCCCAGGCGCCAAAATGGCTGGCCGGCATCAGCTTTGCCGAATCCAGTTTTTTTCCGATCCCGCCGGATGCCATGCTCGCGCCCATGTGTCTGGCAAAGCCCGAGCGCTCCTATTGGTACGCCCTGATCTGCACAATTGCATCTGTGCTGGGTTCGCTGCTCGGCTATGCCATCGGCTATTTTGTCTTTGAAGCTGTCGGCATGCCGATCCTGGAGTTTTACGGCGTCACTGAAAAATTTGGTGTTTTTGCTCATAATTTCAATGAACAAGGTTGGATTGTCGTCTTGCTGGCCGGCTTCACGCCGCTGCCGTTCAAGGTGATTACCATCGCAGCTGGTAGCACCGCCATGCCACTACATATCCTGGTCGGCGCAGCCATTATCGCCCGTTCGGCGCGGTTTTTTCTGGTCGCCGCCCTGCTCCGCTATTTCGGGCCGCCGATGAAACAATGGATCGACAAGAATTTTACCCTGGCCACCACCGTCGTCGGCATATTGTTCGTCGGCGGCTTTGCAGCCGTCCGCTGGCTGCTATGACAAGTAACAAAAGCTTTCAGCGGAACAGCTTTTTTTAGTGGCCCAGTCGCTGATCATTTCCTAAGGCCGGATTATGAGCACCAAAAAGGTTTCCAACAGCGACGATCCAGTGATTGAAAATATCACCCAATTGATAGAACCAATGGTCAACGGCGAGAAGCCCAAGGATCGCTGGCGGATCGGTACCGAGCACGAGAAATTCGTCTATTTCACCACCGACCATCATGCCCCCAGCTATGACGAACCCGGTGGCATAAAAGATCTGCTGCTCGCCATGCAGGAATTCGGCTGGGAACCGGTGGAAGAAGGGGGCAAGGTCATCGCCATGGCTGGCACCGATGGCGCGATCAGCCTGGAGCCCGCCGGCCAGCTGGAACTATCCGGTGCGCCGCTCGAAACTCTGCACGAGACCTGCAATGAAACGGGTCGCCATTTGCAACAAGTGAAGGCGATTGGCGAGAAAACCGGCACCGGCTTCCTTGGCATGGGCATGTGGCCCGACAAGACCCGCGCCGAATTGCCGATCATGCCCAAGGGCCGCTACCAGATCATGCTCGAGCATATGCCACGGGTTGGCAATCTCGGGCTCGACATGATGCTGCGTACCTGCACGATCCAGGTCAATCTCGACTATGCCAGCGAAGCCGACATGGTGAAAAAATTC
>JABMNS010000191.1 GCA_013204445.1 Sphingomonadales bacterium | reverse complement strand
GGCCCGTGCGGCCGGCATTCACCTGATCATGGCAACCCAGCGGACATCGGTCGATGTCATCACAGGCGTCATCAAGGCCAATCTGCCGACCCGGATCAGTTTTCACGTTACCTCAAAAATCGATTCTCGGACGATTTTGGGCGAACAGGGAGCAGAACAGCTACTCGGAAAGGGCGATATGCTGTACATGCCCGGCGGCAAGCAATTGACCCGGGTTCACGGACCGTTCGTCTCCGATGACGAAGTGCGGCGCGTCGCCGACCACTGGCGCTCACAGGGAACGCCAGATTATATCAAGGCCGTGACCGAAGAACCCGAAGACGGCAGCTTTGCTCTCGACGGCGCTGACCTGAACGACAGCAAGGAAGACCGGCAATATACGCAGGCCTGCCAGATTGTCTTCGAGAGCCAGAAAGTTTCGACCAGCTGGCTGCAGCGGCAATTGCGGATCGGCTATAATACTGCCGCCCGGATCATCGACCGGATGGAAGAGGATGGTTTTATCAGTGCGCCCAACCATATCGGACGCCGCGAAGTGCTGCGCGATCAAAATGGCGAGCCGCTCTAGGGTCAGGACCCTGGCCTTTTTGCTGACAGAATGATTAAGCCATTGTTCAATCGCCAATGGCTAGGCGGATATCTGGATAATCTGGAGTTTTCTTAATGTTGAAATATGGTTTCGCCTTGATCGCCGCACCGCTGGCTCTGACAGCCAGCCTGCCTGCCACCGCCCAGCAAAGCCCCACCGACAATCTCGGCAAAATTTCGACCCATTTGCGTTCGATGTCGACGATGACCGCGAATTTCAGCCAGACCGATCGTGGCGGCCAATTGCTAACCGGGACGCTCATCATCAAGCAACCCGGTAAAATTCGCTTTCAATATCAGAAGGAAGCCAATCTGCTGATCGTGGGGGATGGAAAAGCCCTGACGTTGATAGATTATGACGTGAATCAGGTCCAGCGCTGGCCGATCAGCAACAGCCCGCTTGCGGCGCTGCTCAATCCGGAACGGGACCTATCAAAATATGGCAAAATCGTTCCGACTCGCAACCCGCAGGTGTTGAGCGTCGAGGTCAGAGATCCGAAACGGCCGGAATATGGCATAATCACAATGGTTTTCAGCAAAAAAACTGGCGCGCCTGGCGGGCTTAGACTGGACGGCTGGGTGTCACTCGATTCGAAAAATAATCGCACATCCATCCGGCTTTCCAATCAGAAATTTGGGGTTCCGGTCTCCAACAGAAGTTTCAACTGGGACGATCCGCGGCGAAAAAGCCGCGCCAAGCGATGAACCGAGACGGACTGCCGATCAGCAGAAAATGATATGTTTTCCGTTCATATTCGCGACAGAAATACCGGCGTATAACCAAACACAGGATGAGAAGAGAAAATCAGGATTCCCCCCCTGTTACCTGATGAAACAAGTCTCAACCCATCCTATGCGAGACGAACGCGAGTTTGCCCCCACCTCCTCAATGCCCCCGGAGGTGGGGGTTTTACTTTCTCGACCCAGCGAAATTACCGAACACATCTATTGCCTTTGCGCTTGGGTTTCTCCGCGCGCGTGGCTAGTAGACTTGTCATGAATGATACCCTGAAAATCGTCAGCTGGAATATTAACAGCGTCCGTGCTCGTCTTGACATCGTCGAACGCTTCCTGACCGAGGAAGCACCTGATATCCTGTGCCTGCAGGAAACCAAAGTTCGCGATGACCAATTTCCCGAAGGGATGTTCCGGCGCCTTGGCTATAATCATATGATCCTGCACGGTCAGCCGATGCACCATGGCGTTGCGATCATCAGCCGCGTGCCGCTGCATAAGGATGAACGGTTTGATTGGCAGGACAATGGCGAAGCCCGCCATGTCGGCGCGGTCCTGCAAAATGGTGTGCGGATCGAGAATGTCTATATTCCGGCCGGCGGCGAAATTGCAGACCGTGAGCAAAATTCGAAATTCGGTCAGAAGCTCGATTTCTTTGGCCGGATGACGGAATGGTCGGCAAATCTCAAAGAACCGACGATCCTGCTGGGCGATTTCAACGTCGCGCCACTGCCGTCTGATGTCTGGAGCCACAAAGCATTGGTCAAAGTCGTCAGCCACACCCAAATCGAGATCGACCATCTTTATAAGATGCGCGATGCACATGGCTGGGTTGATATTGGCCGCAAGTTGGTTCCCGATCCGGAGCGTCTCTTCACTTGGTGGAGCTACCGTGCTATAGACTGGCGGGCTTCTGACAAAGGCCGCCGGCTCGACCATGTCTGGGTCAGCCCGGAACTTGAAGGCAAAGCAGTCAGTCATGTCGTCCTGGAAGATGCGCGCAGCTGGGGCAAGCCATCGGATCACGCGCCGCTGATCACGGAATTCAAATTTTGAACGCAACGCCTCTCGACGAGGCCCGAAAGGCTGCCGCTCGCCGAGCGGCCCGCGCGATTGATGCGCTCCGCCGGGGCTGGCCGGTCGGCGTGGAAGCGAATGGTCAAAGCCTTAATCTGCTGCCGGTGGAGACCGGCAATCTGGAGGAGGCCCTGCCCTCGTCCGGAACCGTCTCGCTGCTCATCTCCGCCAGCCGCGCGGCGACGCTCAAACTGCTCAACCAGTTCGCCGCAGCCGACCCGAATCTGCCGATCCAGATCAGCCTGTCCGCGCCGGTCACTGCAGCAGAGATTATCGCCATCGTCGATCCGGTGCTCGACATGCAATATCCCATGAAGGGCCCGTTTTGCAGCGAAATGCTGACCAACCCGCCAGCCGCCGCGGCGGCGATGGAACTGGCGCGGCAAGGTGGTCTGCTGCCCGCCTTTCTGATCGTCGATGATGCAGAGGATATTGTCCAGGCAAAGGATGCTGCGGCCTATGCCGATTCCGCTGCCCTCACGATTAGTGCTCACGCCCGGCTGCCGGTTGCGGCCAATGCCGAGGCGCATATCTTCGGCTTTCGCAGCAATGCTGATGCCACCGATCATATCGCGCTAGTCGTCGGCAAGCGCGACAGCAGCACGCCGGTCGTCCGCCTGCACAGCGAATGTCTGACCGGCGATGTCCTTGGCAGCCTGAAATGCGATTGCGGACCGCAATTGCACGCGGCGCTGGAGCAGATGGGCGAGGCGACCTGGGGTGTGCTGCTCTATCTCCGTCAGGAAGGCCGCGGCATTGGCCTGATCAACAAGCTGCGCGCTTATGCTTTGCAGGATCAGGGCTTTGACACGGTCGATGCCAATCAGCGGCTGGGCTTTGCCATAGACGCGCGGGATTTTTCGATTGCCGCGCGGATGCTGGAATTGCTCAATATAGCGAAGTCAAATTGCTGACCAACAATCCCGAGAAAGTTTCCGGACTGGAAGCCTGCGGCGTGACCGTGGCAGAGCGCCTGCCGGTCAAGATCGCCGCCAATCCGCATAATGAATATTATCTCGATACCAAGCGAGACCGGACCGGGCATCAGCTCTAACAAAGACGACAATGACTCCGGGAACTAACTATGCCAAAATAGCGCCCGATTGTTAGATTCCGATCATCAAGGAGGGGACAAGCGCATGTTACGAATCTTCAAAATCTTGCTGGTTTTGAGCGTCGCCAGTTGGGGACTGCTCGGTGCCTTTGGAAATATTCTCGACTGGAGTGGAACAACAGGAGCAGTGACAGCTGCAACGTCGATGACAACATTCGACGGCGGTGCCGATAACTGGCGGGCAACATCCAACCCCGCCATCATTATTGTCGGCGCGCTGGCCATAGTGTTTTTCAAATCGGCCAGCGCCATTTTGTGTCTGATCGGCACGTGGCAGATGTGGACTGTGCGCGCAGGTGAAGCCACCGCCTTTGCCAAGGCGAAAACATACGCGCTCGCCGGCTGTGCAGTAGCGATTTTCATGCTGTTTTCCGGATGGATCGTCATCGCCGAAACATGGTTTGAACTGTGGCGATCCGAGGTCATGCGCGAAGCGGCGCTCGACGCTGCCTTCCGCTATTGCGGCATGATCGGATTGATTGCGCTCTTTGTCGGGATGCACGACGAATAGGTCAGCCACCTTTTCTGTCTCGAAAAAGGGCAGACGCTTAGCTCTGCTGCTATCGCGGACGATGCATCAGACGTACTCAGGCTCTATATTTGCCTATCAAAACGGGACGTCGTCATCGAGATCGCTGTCAAAGGCGCCGCCGCCCTGACCACCACCGGAACCGCCACCGGTCTGGCCCCAGCCATCATTGCCGCCACCGCCGCCGGAAGGCGCACCGCCGCCCCATCCCTCATTGGAACCGCCTTGGCCGCCGCCACCTGGCTTGCTGTCGAGCATTTCCATTTTGGCGTCAAAGCCCTGCAGCACGACATCGGTCGAATAGCGGTCATTGCCGGACTGGTCCTGCCATTTGCGGGTTTGCAGCTTGCCTTCGAGATAGACCTTGCTGCCCTTGCGCAGATATTTTTCGGCAACCCCGGCAAGACCTTCGTTATAGATCGAGATATTGTGCCACTC
>JABMNS010000190.1 GCA_013204445.1 Sphingomonadales bacterium | reverse complement strand
GGTTGGGAGTTTCCAAACGGCCTACTAGTCTAGGTAAAATGTTGAGTTGCCCCTGATCCAGAAAAGGGAATAAGGTCGAATGTATCCGGTCTTCCTGTCTTTTTGGGGGGGGCTATTTTGGATTCAATCACTCTCGCGGGGCCTTCGAGCTCACCCGCATCTTTGGCAGAAAATAGAAACCTGCGTCTTTTTACGATTTTCCTGCTCTACGCGGTTCAAGGCATACCGCTTGGCCCCGGGATTGGAAGAATTTTCTTTTGGGAAAACACGCGATCAAGCCATGCGCTTCACGGGTATCGCTTGGCTTTCATCCCTTTAATCTGCCATCTGTCTAACTAGAATGAATGTCTGCTTTCCACCCAGTTTCGGTCATTCGAACTGATTAGATGGAAATCAAAAGCAGCCGGTCGGTAACCGCCCCAGTGCAAGTCGTTGCACGATCAGATTGAGACTCCCAAAAGCGGACCTACCGGACTTTGACGTTTGTGGCGTTACAAGCTGCAAAATCTGAGGGAATAAAATTGCCATTGATCGTTGTTCGACTGAGATATTGGAGAGGAAAAGCAATGAAGAGCTCTGTAAACCTTATATTGTCCGGTTTCGGTTGCAGTTTGATGTTGTCCAGCGAGGCAATAGCCGCACCGGGCGTCGGAGGGACAGCCTGCGGTGCGACAATGGAAGCCGGTGAAATCCAAGTTGAGGCGTGCTACGGTCACTTGGATGGCTGCAGCAAAGATGGCGACGATGCAATCGTTCTGGAAGTTGCGCATAGTTATTAAGCCAGAAGCTTGATTTTTCATATCATGCCGATGGTGAATATCGAAGTCTGAACTAGCAAAATCCGTGATCGTCTCAACTTTGGAATCCAGCGTTAGATATAAAAGATCTCACCTTAATGTTTGGACGTTCAATATATATGTCCAATCCGGATGATTGTGATATGTGCAGATGATGTCTGATACGAGTTCGTGCACTGATAGTTTATCAACTGTTAAGCGGTTAGCCGTTGCCCGGGCGCTAGTTGCCGACAACCCGGGTGAGGCAGTCAACCAGCTTCGTCAAATTATCAAAATGGACCCGCATAATGCTCAGGCATATCGAGCCCTAGGTCGCGCTTTGCGATCGCTGGGAGATGCCACCCAAGCCGAGGAAGCTGAAATCGCGGCCGTCCGGGCGACGGCATTTGATCCGCAGATGGTTGAAATCGCGGATGCGATGCTGGCAAATGATCTGCCCACTGCCGAACCATTGTTGCGCGCCCGCTTAAAGTCGCAACCCTTTGATGTGGCCGCAATCCGTTTGATGGCCGAACTGGCAGCACGGATTGGCAGGCTCAAGGATTCCGAAACACTGCTGAGCCGCGCATTGGAGCTGGCACCTGCATTTGGGGCGGCTCGCGCAAATCTGGCGACAGTCCTTTATAAACAGAACCGTTTCGAGGAGTCACTGGAACAGCTCAATCTCGTTCTTCAACTGGAGGGGGATAATCCTTCGCATCGAAATCTCAAGGCTGCTGCTCTGGGGCGCATTGGAGGTTATGATGAGGCGATAGAATTATATGCCGAACTGGTTGAGCGGTATCCCGATCATGCGAAACTGTGGATGAGTTATGGGCATATGCTCAAGACCGTTGGTCAATTGAAAAATAGCATTGCCGCCTATCGCCGGGCGCTCGAAATACAACCGGAACTTGGTGAGGTTTGGTGGAGCCTCGCCAACCTCAAGACGATCCGGTTTAACCCGGCAGATCTGGCGGCTATGGAAAAACAATTGCAACTTCTTCCGGTCGATAGTGAGGATGAGGAAACCCTCAGCCACCGCCTGCACCTGCATTTTGCGCTTGGCAAAGCCGGAGAGGACAAGGGCGATGCAGCACTGTCCTTTTCAAACTATGTCGAAGGCAACCGGCTTCGCGCCGAACAACTGGATTATGATTCCAAAGATACAAGCATTCAAGTCGATCAGGCCATCGCCACGTTCACTGAAGGTTTTTTTGAAGGTCGAAATGGATGCGGAGATCAATCTCCCGATCCGATTTTCATTTTGGGCATGCCGCGAGCAGGCTCCACTTTGATCGAACAAATATTGGCTAGCCATTCAGCAATAGAGGGAACGATGGAGCTTCCCGACATTCCGGCAATGGCTTTGGGGGCTGGCCGAGAATTTGGTGGGCATGGTCACCACTGGGTTGATGCCGTGGCGGCAATGGATGAGGATAAGCTGGCACAATTGGGTGCCAATTTTCTCAACAAAACGGCGGTGCAGCGCAAATCAGACAAGCCATTCTATATCGACAAGCTGCCCAATAATTGGCTCTACACGGCATTCATCATGCTGATTTTGCCCAACGCGAAAATCATTGATGCACGCCGCCATCCGCTGGATTGCTGTTTTTCCAATTTCCGCCAGCACTTCGCCAAAGGTCAGCCATTTAGTTATGATCTTGAAACTATCGGCCAATATTATTCTGACTATGTCCGAATGATGGCGCATATCGACGCGGTTCAACCGGGCCGTGTGCACCGGGTCATTCATGAGGCGCTGGTTGATGATCCGGAAGCCGAAGTGCGGTCAATGCTCGCTTATCTCGGCCAGCCATTTGAGCCCGAATGCTTGTCATTCTATAAAAATGATCGTGCCGTGCGAACCGCTTCTAGTGAACAGGTTCGCAAGCCCATAAACCGGGACGGTATGCAGCAGTGGAAGCCCTATGAGCAATGGCTTAATCCGATGAAAAATGCTCTTGGTGATTTGTTGACAAGTTATCCCGAGTTTCCATCGGGATAACGCTCACAGCGCTATCATTGTGCTATTTTCGTCACAATATGTGGCATTTTGATCGAAAACGCGGGTCATTTTGCAGATGCTATCTTGCTCTTTATATTAAAGAAGGCATCTTTCTTTCCAAGCATGGTCATGGGAGGACAATATATTGGATCGCGATCTATCAAAGATGGGGCGAAAAGGTCGGGCACTTCTTTTCACAACGACAATATTGTGTGCATCAGGAACGGCAATCGCGCAGGAAGCTGTCAAAAGCCGTTACAGTGATGATGTCATCGTTGTGACAGCGCAAAAGCGCAGTGAAAATATGCAAGATGTTCCGATTGCAATCACGGCCATTGGCACTGAAAAGCTCAATCAATTGCAGGTGAATGAATTTCAGGATTACGTAAAATTCCTGCCGTCCGTCACCATCCAGAGCACTGCTCCCGGTTTCAGCCAAGTCTATTTCCGCGGTGTAGCATCGGGTGAGAACGCGAATCACTCGGCTTCCTTGCCGACCGTTGGCGTCTATCTTGATGAAATGCCGATCACCACAATTCAGGGATCTCTCGACCTTCATGTCTATGACATGGCGCGGGTTGAGGCATTGGCGGGACCACAAGGCACGCTTTATGGCGCAAGTTCAATGGCCGGCACCATCAAGCTGGTCAGCAACCAGCCCGACTATTCTGACACATATGGCGAAATTGGCGTCGAATTGAACCGGGTTTCGCGCGGTGACCTCGGCGGTCAGGTCGAAGGCTTCATCAACGCAAAGCTTGCCGATAATGCCGCGCTGCGCATGGTAGGTTGGTACCGCAAGGATGGCGGTTATATCGATAATATTTTTGGCAGACGCACTTATCCGACATCGGGTATCACGCAGAATAATGCTGCCTTCGTCGAAAATGATTATAATGACGCAGAAACCTATGGCGGACGGCTGTCTCTCGGTATCGAACTGGACGACAGCTGGACGGTAAAGCCGACTATCATGGGCCAAATTCAGAAAAACCAGGGTAGTTTCGCACAGGAACGCAGTTCAGCGGTTACCCGCAGACAGCAAACCGTCCAGTATAACCCCGAGCGCGGTGAAGATAAGTGGTTGCAGGCAGCCCTGACCATCGAAGGAAAGATCGGCAATTGGGATATTACTGCTACGGGCGGTCATTTGCGCCGCAAGGGCAAGGCAGATTCGGACTATTCCGACTATGCATTTTTCTATGATGCGATCTATGGTTATGGCGCCTATTTCTATGACAATGCCGGAGCCTTGGTCAGTCCCAATCAGTATATCCAGGCTTCAGACACTTATCGCCGGAATTTTGGTGAATTCCGGATCGCGTCGCCGGCTGATGCACCGCTGCGGTTCATTGGCGGGCTATTTTATCAGCGTCAAAAGCATATTATCGAGCAGAATTATATCGTCGATGATATCGCGGATTCGATCACGGTAACCGGCACTGACAGCAACATCTGGCTGACAAAACAAAAGCGGATCGATCGCGATCAAGCCGTTTTTGGCGAGCTGAGCTATGATATTACGGATCAACTGACACTAACCGGCGGCGTTCGTGTGTATCACTATAAAAACTCGCTTGTCGGCTTTTTTGGCTATTCCGCAGGATTCAGCAGTCAGACGGGTGAAGCAGCTTGTTTCGGACCAGCGAAGGTGCCGGGATCACCTTGTACCAATCTGGACAAGACCACGTCAGATACCGATTTTATTCATAAGCTCAACGCGACCTACAAGATCAATGACGATGCGTTGGTCTATGTCACTTGGTCGCGCGGTTTCCGCCCAGGCGGCATCAACCGTCGCGGAACATTGCCGCCATACGGGGCTGATGAACTCGACAATTATGAATTTGGCTGGAAAACCACTTTGGGGCCGATCCGTTGGAACGGTGCCGTTTACCAGGAAGACTGGAACAATATTCAATTGTCATTCCTCGGTGCCAATGGCCTGACCGAAATACGCAACGCAGGCATTGCCAGGATTCGCGGTATCGAAACCGACGTCTCGTTCCGTAGCGAAGGCTTTTCCCTGAATGTTGGTGCAAGCTACAATGATGCGACGATCCGGCGGGACTTCTGTGCGATCGCCAATGCGTCGTTTGACTGCGCCATTCCCGGTGCCGCTGGCGAGGCGAACGGCTTGCTGGCCCCCGCCGGAAGCCGATTGCCGACAACCGCAAAATTCAAAGGCAACGCCGTGGCGCGTTATGAATTTCCGGTTCAGGAATGGGATGGGCATATTCAGTTTGCGGCCAACTATATCGGCAACCGTCGCAGTGACCTTCGACCGGTCGAGAATGCTATTGTTGGCAATTTCGGTGCCTATACAACCGCTGATTTCAGCCTCGGGATGAAGAATGAGTTATGGAACGTTGAAGCGTTCGCAACGAATTTGTTCAATAGCAATGGCGTCGTAAACGCGGCCGTACAATGCGGCGAGAGCATTTGCGGTGATCCGGGCAACGCCAGCGGTACCGGCGGTGTTTTCTATGATTATACAGTCAAGCCGCGCATCGTCGGAGTGAAGGTAGCGAGAAAGTTCTGATCGGCGGATTGACCGCATGATCGATAAAATAAAGAGGCCGGGCCAAAAGCTCGGCCTTTTTATGGCGGTCGCCCTGGTGATGGGCAATATGATCGGTTCCGGTGTTTTTCTGCTCCCCGCCAGTCTGGCGCCTTTCGGATGGAATGCGGTTGTCGGATGGGTGGTTACCATTGGCGGCGCGGTGTGCCTGGCCCATGTTCTGGCCACTCTCACCAAAAGTCATGCGCGGGCCATCGGTCCGGCAGAACTGGTTGAACATAGTTTTGGGCCACTTGCCGGTTTTCTGATCGGCTTTGCCTTCTGGGTGTCAGTGTGGGCGGGATGTGCAACAATTTCGGTTGGAGCAGTCAGCTATCTGAGCAGTTTCATTCCTGTTCTGGGGGAACATCCGTCCCTTTCGGCATTGGGTGTAATATGGCTAGTGACCGGGGTCAATTTGATTGGCGTCCGCGCGGCGGGGTCATTCCAGGTCCTGACGATGATCCTCAAATTGGTTCCGTTGGTGGTGGTCATCGCCTTGATTGCAGTTGTGTTCGGCACTGAAGGCACCGCTGTGCTGCCGCCGCTTCCTGAGGAAGGACTGTCGCTCGGATCGGTTAACACCGCCGCAGCAATAGCGCTTTGGGCATTGGTCGGCTTCGAAGCCGCGTTTGCCGCGTCTGACAAGATTGAAAATCCTCAGCGTAATGTTGCTCGGGCCACGATATGGGGGGCGATCCTGACCGGGATTATCTATCTGGTGGTCTGCTCTGGTATCGCGTTGATGCTGCCTGTTGATCAGGTCGCAGATACTGCAGCCCCTTTCACGGTATTTGTAGCGACCTACTGGTCGCCCGGCCCAGCGGCCTTCATCGGACTGTTTGCTGCGATCAGTGCAATCGGTGCGGTCAATGGCTGGACATTGGTTCAGGGTGAGTTGCCGCTGGAAATGGCGCGCCGCCGGATGATGCCGCAATGGTTTGCGGCAACCCTGGAAAATGGCGTTCCGTTTCGCGGGCTGTTGCTGTCGAGCGTTCTTGCAAGCATACTGATCATGTCAAACAGCAGCCGTACAATGGGTGGCCTTTTTACCTTCATGGCGCTGCTCACAACATCTGTTACCCTATGGCTCTATCTTGCTTGTGCAGCCGCAGCATTAAAGCAGCGACTGGCGATCCCAACTGCAATCGCTGGGGCAATATTTGGCGTTTGGAGCCTTGTCGGCGCAGGTTGGGATGCTGCGGGGCTAAGCGTCGTGCTTATGCTGATGGGGTTTCCACTATATTGGTGGACGCGCCGAAAGCCGCTGTCAGTCCAGGAGGTGGTCTAGCCATTTTTCAGCCAGCGCCGCAGCTTCATCGGTGGTGAATGGAGCCGATCCCAGGCTGAGTTCAAGCCAAAGCCCATCAACCAGAGCGGTAAGCGCCACAGCGGCGAGCCGGGTATCCCTCTGCTCTGGTCGATATTTCGAAATCAGCTGTTCGATCCCGTCACGATAGCCCGCATAAATGTCCTGATGCTCTTTGGCGATCACCGGGTTGGTTTTACTCAAGCTCCAGAAAGCCAGCCACGTGGCTAACAGTTCGCTGCTGGCAATTGGTGGTTGGAAACTGGCGGTTAGATAGGCCAGAAGGCGTGTGCGAGGATTCGGTCCGGCATTTTCAACTGCCTGTTCCAAAGCCTGAGAAACCCTCTGGCCGGTCCAGTGATAGGTCGCTGCGATCAATGCATCCACGCCCGAATAATAATGGCGGAGCAAGCCAGGCGTAACATCTGCCTGCGCGCAAATGGCTCGGACAGAGGTCTTGCCAATACCGCGCGTGGCAAGACAATGGGCACAGGATTCGATCAGGCTCTGGCGGCGATCATCGGGTTGTTCGCGGGTAAAAGATGGTTGCTTTGCTGACATTGCCTTATTATACGATTGTATAACAAGGAATTGCTTATGGCAACGCGCAATATTTCAACAGATATGGACCCGCTTGACGGATGGAGCCTGCCGGCTTGGACCTATGACGATCCGGATTTCTTTGCCGCAGAATGCGAGCGGGTTTTCGCCACAAGTTGGCAAGTGGTATGTCACCTAAGCGATATCCGGAACAAGGGTGATTGGCATAGCCTGGAATATATCGGTGAAAGCATCATTGTCGTGCACGGAGAAGATGGCCATGTCCGTGCTTTTACGAACGTCTGTCGCCACCGGGGTTCGCGGCTGGTCGATGGCAGCAGCGGCTGCGCAAAAAAACTGGTTTGCCCCTATCATGCTTGGACATACGATCTGGATGGTCGGCTGTCTGGAGTCCCTCAGAAATCGGATTATCCCGGTCTGGATGCCAGCCGCCACGGGCTGGCTCCGGTGGACATGGAAATCTGGCGAGGTTTTGTTTTTGTGCGTTTGCGCAGCGAAGGGCCATCGGTCGCAGAGATGATGGCGCCTTATGAACTGCAAATCGCGCCCTATCGTTTCGAAGAGCTCGTCGCACTGGGCCGCGTCACGTTGCGCCCGCGTGATGTAAACTGGAAAAATGTTGCGGATAACTATTCCGATGGGCTGCATATTCCCGTTGCCCATCCCGGCCTGACCCGCCTGTTCGGGCGCAGCTACGGTGTGGAAGCGGAATCTCATGTCGACCGGATGTGGGGCGATTTGATCACCAAGCCCTCCGCCAATTGGTCCGAGCGGCTCTATCAATCGCTGCTTCCCGATGTCCCGCATTTGCCTGAAACCAGCCAGAAACGCTGGCTCTATTTCAAGCTTTGGCCCAATGTCGCTTTTGATATTTATCCCGATCAGATCGACTTCATGCAATTCCTGCCGGTCTCTCCAACCGAGACACTTATCCGCGAAATCAGCTATGTTTTGCCTGATTCACGCCGAGAAATGAAAGCGGCACGCTATCTCAACTGGCGGATCAATCGGCAGGTCAATGCAGAAGATACCGAGCTTATTTCACGGGTGCAGCAAGGCATGGGTTCGCGCAGCTTTAACATCGGCCCATTGGGAGAGAGCGAAGTCTGCCTGCGCAGTTTTTGTAGCAAGATCCGCGAAATCATTCCCGAAGCTCGCCAGGAACATCGCCCTCCAGCCGGATGGAACCGATCATGACACAGAAATATGACGCAATCATAATTGGCGCTGGCCACAACGGCCTTGTTTGCGCTTTCTACCTCGCTCGCGCCGGACTGAAAGTTCGGATCGTCGAGCGACGTGATATTGTTGGCGGTGCAGCTGTCACCGAAGAATTTCATCCCGGTTTTCGCAATTCGGTTGCGAGCTATACGGTCAGCCTTCTGCAACCAAAAGTTATCGATGACATGGGTTTGGTTGACCACGGCTATAAAGTGGTCGAGCGCCCGATATCGAATTTCCTGCCGCAGGAAGATGGCGGTTATCTGAAACTCGGCGGCGGACTGGAACGCACACAGGCAGAGTTTCGCAAGTTCTCGAGCCATGATGCAGATGTCCTGCCCGAATATTACGATGCTCTGGAAGGCGTGGCCGATGTGCTGCGGAATCTGGCACTGAAGTCACCCCCCAATCTGGGCGACGGCATCAAAACGCTCATTGACGGAGCGTTGCAGGGCCGTAATCTCGCCAAATTGTCCTTGTCGCGCAAGCGCGATGTGCTTGAGCTGTTCACCAAATCCGCCCGCAACTTCCTCGATAGCTGGTTTGATAGCGAGGCGGTCAAAGCGGCGTTCGGTTTTGACGCCGTGGTCGGCAACTATGCTTCGCCCGACACGCCTGGTTCGGCCTATGTCCTGCTTCATCATGTTTTTGGTGAAGTGAACGGCAAAAAAGGTGCGTGGGGCCATTGCATCGGTGGGATGGGAACCATCACCCAGATCATGGCGAAAGTTTGCCGCAATGCCGGTGTCCAGATCAGCCTCGAAGCTCCGGTGTCGCGCGTGCTGGTTAACGGCGGCAAGGTTGCCGGTGTCCGTCTGGAAAGCGGGGAAGAGATTGTCGCACCGCGTGTGATTGCCAATGTCGGGCCAAAAATCCTGTACGAACGGATGTTTCACGAGGGAGACATTGCTCCCGAATTCCTTCGCCGGATCAAGGGCTTCAAAGCTGGATCAGGGACATTCCGGATGAATGTCGCTTTGTCCGAATTACCAAGATTCACTTGTCTGCCAGCGCCTGGCGAACATCATCAATCGGGTATCATTATCGCGCCAACGTTGGATTATATGGACCGCGCCTTCC
>JABMNS010000189.1 GCA_013204445.1 Sphingomonadales bacterium | reverse complement strand
GCGATAATGCGCTCGAAGTGGGCAAGTTTTTAGAGCAACGTGTCGAGAAAATCTTGCACCCGGGCCTGCCAAGCCACCCCCAGCATGTTCTGGCGATGAGCCAGATGGAGGCCGCTGGTCCGATTTTCTCGCTCTATGTCGGTGGCGGGCGCAAGCGCGCACATGGACTGCTCAACGCCTTAAATTTGATCGATATTTCGAACAATATTGGGGACAGTCGTTCGCTCATGTGTCATCCGTCCTCGACTACCCACCACGGATTGGGAGAGAAATCCAGGGTAGAGATCGGGATTACAGAAGACATGCTGCGGATCAATGTCGGCCTCGAAGATCCGGTCGATTTGATCAAAGACTTGGATCAGGCCCTTTCGTCGGTCGGGCTTTAACTCTATATCATGTCCATGGAATCGTTCTTCCCGTTCGCTGCAACCACCGATGGAGTCATCGTGCGCGTCACCGTGAACTTCTTGCCCGAACAATCTGATATTGATGGCCACCGCTGGTTCTGGGCCTATCATATAAGGATTGAGAATCATCGGGACACGGCGGTGCAGCTATTGACTCGGCACTGGCGGATCAACGATCAGCATGGTGGCCTGCAAATGATCGACGGCGACGGGGTGGTTGGTGAACAGCCGATCATCCAGCCAAGAAAATCCCATGATTATGTCTCGGGTTGCCCGCTCAATACATCGAGCGGTTCGATGGAAGGCCATTTTGGCATGGTTGGCAGCACCCCGCCGGCTTTTGAGGTCCGCATTCCCCATTTTCCTCTGACCGAACCGACCGTCGAGCAATGAAACGCACCCATTTACCATTGAACGGGCTTCGTGTGCTCGATGCCGCCGCGCGGCACCTCAGCTTTACTAAGGCTGCCGATGAACTGGCGGTGACCCCCGCTGCGGTCGGGCAACAAATTCGGGCATTGGAGGACATGCTGGGTGTGGTGATGTTTCGCCGCACACCCAAAGGTCTAGAACTGACCGACGAAGCGTCGGCAGGACTGGATGCGCTGCGGTCCGGCTTTCTGCAATTTGAGGAAGCCGTCCGGGCGATGCAATCGGGCCAGTCTTCGCACAAGCTGACCATTGCAGCACCGCGAGATTTTACCCAGAAATGGCTCAACGAGAGACTGTCCAGCTTTTCCGCTCACCATCCGGACACTAGTTTCGCGCTAGTTGCCGCAGATGATGAAATTGATTTTACCAAAGCCAATCTCGATTTGGCAATCTGGCTCGGCGACGGGCCGGGCAAACATGAAGGCAAGATGATCGGCGATACCGTGTTCGTGAAGGTAGCGGCTCCGGATCTCAATGGCGGCAAAAAAATCGACTGGCCCGGTTGTCCGATTTCCGAAGGCGAGGAAACATTGATGCGGGTCGCCGATGGCGGGCTTGCCATTGAAGCGGCAGCTAATGGTTTCGGCTATGCTTGGGTGCCGAAAATGTTGGTCCAGCGCGATCTGGCGGCTGGCCGGGTCGAGATCATCGGCGAAGACAGCGTGTCGTCGCGCGGATATTGGCTGATGGCGCCGCTCCCGCAATGGCGGCAGCAGAAGGTGAAGGCGCTGGTCGAGGCTCTCGCCGGCGCATAGCCTGATCAAAATCTGACTTTATCGCGGAATTGGTGTTTCGCGGGTTGATCGAGATTATTTCGAACGGCCGTCCTTGCTGCGCCGCCACTTTCCTGGTTAGCGCGCGAAACTGGTCAGAGGGCAAGGCATTGCGGAAATTCTCGTCGAAAACCTCCGCTTCAATCTCTTCGCCCTGCAACAGGCGCAGCGCATCTTTGGCGCGCTGCGAAAGCTGCTTGGAGATACCGCCTCTGTCTGTGCATGGGCGTGATTTGGTATGGCGACGGCAGAATAGGACAGTAGAAGCAGAGCGAAGGGGTGAAGGAACCGCACAATAATCTCACATAACTGTCTTCAGTCAGGCCGCATCGGCTAGGCGTCGATCACATCTTCATCAAGGCTGGCCGCATTTTGCTGGATGAAGTTGAACCGATG
>JABMNS010000188.1 GCA_013204445.1 Sphingomonadales bacterium | reverse complement strand
TTTCAGAACTGTTGCGGATCGGCCAGCAGGCCTTTGTCAGCTTCCCCAATTTCGCCCATTGGCGCGGTCGCATTTCGTTGTTTTGGGGGGGGCGGATGCCGGTTACGCGGCTGCTCCCGCAAAGCTGGTATGACACTCCCAATATTCACCATGTCACGATCGACGATTTCCGCGCGCTGGTGCAGGACGGAAAATATGAACAGGAAGGCCAGTGGTTCTTGAGCGGCGACAAGCAGACCGGGCGCGGCATGGCCAATTTGCTGGCAGAACATGCGGTGTTTTTGTTGCGGGGGTGAGTTTCTTTTTAGCACCGTCATCCGAGCGAAGGCTGGGATCCAGACCAAAGGTAATAAAATTCGCGAATTTGGTTTAGGCCCCAGCCTTCACTGGGGTGCCGAGTATATTGATATTCGGCAACGCCCGCAAGTTCACCTCAAGACCGCTGCACATCTTCCAGGCCCCAAGCGGCGGAAATCGCCAGCCCGCTCATCCCTGCCATAATCGCCAGCACCATCTCCCCGCCAAACGAGTTTGCGACCAGACTAAAACCCCCGCCGGCGAGCAACAGCAGGCCGATGACCGTATTGGACAGCGCGGTATAGGCGGCGCGCGTATCCTCGTTCGCCATGTCGACGAGATGGGTGGAGCGGCCGAGGCGCACGCCCTGATAGGCGATCATCAGACCGAACAGCAGGACCGGCAATATATAGCCGTCGCCCAGTGTTCCGGCGAAGGCGAGCCAGCTGGTTGCGGCCAATATGATCGCAGCGACCAGCGCCGAGAATATCAACACCTTGCGGCTGGACCGGTCCGACAGCCGGCCCCAGACAAAGCTGCTGCACAGGCTGGCCAGGGCCCCGGCGAGCACCAGAAAGCCAAGCTTGTCATAGCCTTCTCCGGCTCGGCTGCCGACAGCAATCATGAACGGGGGTGCCAGCGCTGTAGCGGTCAATAGCCCGCGGGTCAGGATGAAGCGGCGCAGCTGCGCATCGTCGCGAAGACAGTTAAAATTGTTCAACGCCTCCTTTAGCGCGGATTTCCCGCCGTCCGTGGCGCCGGCCCGTTCTTTCAAGGTCGTGAACAATAGCCCGCTCAATATCCACACCCCGCCGGCCAGAAACAGGCCGCCGGTCACCAGCAGCACCCGGTCGACCAGATGGAAGGACAAGGCCAGCGCATAGACTATCACAGTCACCGACGCGATCGAGCCAGCCAGCCCGGTTGCGGTGCCCCGCCGGGACTTGTCGATCGTCTTGCCGAGTACGTCCTTGTAGCAAACCGAGCAGACACTGCGCGCCAGAGCCAATATCGCCAACGCGATGACAATCGCCCAGCCTGCGGCGACGCCAGTCATGCTGATGGCGATAAGCCCGATAGTGGCGGCGGCGAGGCCCTGCACCGCTGAACCAGCTGCCCATGCCCATTTCCGGCGTTGCAGCTGCCGTAAAAATCCGGCGGTCAAAAGTTGAGGCAGCAACGCGCCGGCCTCCCTGACCGGCACCAGCAGCCCGATCAGCGCAACCGGCGCGCCCAGCGATGTCATCAGCCAGCTGAGCACCAGTTTCGGGTCTATCAGCCCGTCGGCACTTTTTGTCAGCGCGAGCGCGCCAACATGTTTGAAGAAATTGCCCGGCTCCTGTTTGCACGCGCTTTCCGGGATATCGGCGCAGGCGCGGCCTTCGTCATCGATGATGATCGACTGGAAGGCTTTTTCCGTCGTTGATCTGCTAGCCATGACCGGGATTTACCGGATTAGCGTTCGCGTGTCGCGCTGAACTTGATTTCAGGATTGCGCTCTTGTTGATAATTTACATCCCATGCCGACTTCGCCAGAAACACCAGATTATTATCGCGGTCCTTGGCGAGTGCGCTCTGGTTGATATTGGCAAAGGCATCAACGGTCGCCTCATCGCCGCTGATCCAGCGGGCGGTTTCGAACGGGGCCATTTCCAGATAGGCATCGACCTTATATTCCGCCTCGAGCCGGGACACCAGTACCTCGAGCTGCAACTGCCCGACCACGCCGATTATCCAGTTGGCGCCAATTTCGGGATAGAAGACCTGCACCACGCCCTCTTCCGACAGATCATCCAGCGCCTTGCGCAGCTGCTTGGTTTTGGTCGGATCGCGCAGGATTACGCGGCGCAGGATTTCGGGAGCGAAATTTGGAAGCCCGGTGATCCGCACCTGGTTCTTTTCGGACAAGGTGTCCCCCACTCGCAATGTGCCGTGATTGGGAATGCCGATAATATCACCCGGTTCCGCCGTGTCGGCAATTTCGCGGTCCTGGGCAAAAAACAGAATCGGTGAGTGGATGGCAATCGGCTTGCCGAGACCTGAAGGCGTTAATTTCATGCCGCGTTTAAACTCGCCAGAGCACAGCCGCATGAAGGCGATCCGGTCGCGGTGCTGCGGGTCCATATTAGCCTGAATCTTGAAAATAAAGCCGGTGACATCTTCGCTCTCCGGATCAATCGGAGCGGGATCGGCGGGCTGCGGGCGCGGCGATGGCGCATAATCGGCAATCGCCTCGATCAACTCCTCAACGCCAAATTGCTTGAGCGCAGAGCCGAAATAGACCGGCGTCAGATCGCCATTTTGATAAGCCTCCAGATCAAACCTGCTATAACCGCCCTTCGCCAGTTCGCCCTCGCTGGTGAGCCGCCCGAGCGCGCCTTCGCTCAGCACATCAGCCAGTTTCGGATCATCCAGACCCGTGAATTGCTGTGTTACGCCATCATATTGTTTGCTGTTGCCGGTCGGCTGATGCAGCTGATTGTTGATCAGGTTATAGACACCTTCAAACTGCCCGCCCATGCCGGTCGGCCAGCTCATTGGACAGACGTCCAAAGCCAATTTGTCGGCGACTTCGTCGAGCAGTTCGAACGGATCGCGCCCTTCGCGATCGACCTTGTTAATGAAGGTAATGATCGGCACGCTGCGCATCCGGCAGACTTCAAACAGTTTCAGTGTCTGTGCCTCAATCCCGCTGGCCGCATCGATCACCATGATCGCGCTGTCGACGGCGGTCAGCGTGCGATAGGTATCTTCGGAAAAATCCTCATGGCCCGGTGTGTCGAGTAGATTGAAGACAATGCCGCCCCGCTGGAAGGTCATCACGCTGGAGGTCACCGAAATTCCGCGCTGCTGCTCGATCTTCATCCAGTCGGATCGGGCCCGCCGGTTGTCGCCGCGCGCCTTAACCTCGCCCGCGAGGTGAATAGCACCGCCTTTTAAGAGCAGCTTCTCGGTCAGCGTCGTCTTACCCGCATCGGGGTGAGAGATGATCGCAAATGTACGGCGGGGTTTTGATGTGCTCATGTTTTTGGTTTTCTTACAAATCGTCATCCTGAACTTGTTTCAGGATCTATCCATCGGATGGACGCAGGGTCTATGGGGAGAAATGGATGCTGAAACAAGTTCAGCATGACGATCGGGCTTATCCTCTCAACGCGGCTCCCAGTTTAGCGGCACTCGCCACAACCTTGTCCGAAACGGCTTTCAAATCCTCTTCGGTCAATGTCGCGTCTGTTGGTTGCAGGGTAATCTCTATCGCCAGCGACTTCTTGCCTTCGCCCACGCTGGGTCCCTCGAACAGATCGAAAATCTGGGCGTCGGTGATCAGTTTCTTGTCCGCGCCCTTGACCGTTCGCACCAGATCGCCGGCTGGCAAATCCGCACCGACGATGAAAGCAAAATCGCGGGTCACGGCTTGCAGTGCAGGGGGCGCAAAGGCGTCGCGCATATGGCCAGATTTCTTCTTCAGCGGGATCGCATCGAGGAATATCTCGGCGGCAACGGCAGAGCCCTTGAGACCCATGGCCTTGGTTGCCGATGGATGGAGCACGCCGTAGGCCGCCAATATCTTCTTCGGCCCCAGTCGCAAAGTGCCAGACTGACCGGGGTGATAATGATCGCCTGCTTCTGCGAAATCCATCAGCTTGTCGGTCGGTGCGCCCGCTGCGGCCAATATGGCGAGCACTTCGGTTTTGGCGTCATAGGCATCAAATTTGGTTGCCGCGCCAGCCTGCCAGCTGCGGGCGCGATTTTCGCCCGCCAGCAGCAGGCCGATGGTCGGATGTTCGCTGGTTTCGAGATAGCGGCGTCCCACTTCGAACAGACGGATAGACGATGCGCCGCGCGCTGCGTTGCGCTGTGCTGCTGCGATCAGGCCTGGGAGCATGGAAGGCCGCATCACCTTCATGTCCTCGCTGATCGGATTGGCCAGCGACCAGCTGCCGCCGCCAAAAGGCAGTGCTTCTTTCTCGGAAATGAAGGACCAGTTGACGACTTCGTTCAGTCCGCGCGCCGCTGCTGCCCTGCGTGCCTTGCGCTCGGCCAGCTGTTCCGGCGAGGCGGTGGGTTTGGCGACGCCCGGCTTACGGGGAAGCGGTGCCGATGGAATATTGTCCAGCCCCTCAATGCGGATGACTTCTTCGACCAGGTCCTGCCAACCGGCAACATCACGGCGCCATGTCGGAACGGTGACCTGCCAGTCATCGCCGACGACAAAGCCCAGAGCTTCCAATATCGTCTTTTGTCTGTCCGGTGCAACATCCAGCCCGCCCAGAGAGGCGCATTGGCTTGGATCATAGCTGATCACGCGCTGGTCTGTCGGCGCTGCACCTGCGCGGGTTATTTCACTCGCATTACCGCTGCACAGCGCCTGCACCAGGGCAGTTGCTATCTCGATACCCTCATTCAGAAAGGCCGGATCGACACCGCGTTCGAATCTTTGCCGCGCATCGCTGGTCAGCATCAGCTTCTGGCCGGTGCGAGCGATATGGGCTGGGTCGAAATAGGCGCATTCGATCAGCACATCGGTCGTGTTTGCGTCCGTTCCATTGGCCGCGCCGCCCATGATGCCGCCAATGCCATGCGCACCGGCTTGATCGGCGATCACGGTCATGCTGTCGTCGAGTGTATATTCTTTGTCGTTGAGCGCCATCAGCTTTTCACCCTGATGGGCCTTGCGCGCGACTAGACCGCCCTTCAGTTTGGCGACGTCATAGACGTGCAGCGGGCGACCCTGATCGAGCGTGATATAATTGGTGATGTCGACCAGCGCCGAGATCGGTTTCTGACCAGCGGATTTCAGCCGTGCCTGCATCCAGGCCGGTGATGCGCCATTGGTCACGCCGCTGACGGTGCAACCATAGAAAGCGGGACAGCCTTCGGGATCGTCAATCGCGATATCAGGTCCGGCGCCGTTGCGGGCGATGGTTGCAATGTCCAGCGGCTTGAGCGTGCCGAGGCCGGCTGCGGCGAGATCGCGCGCAATGCCGCGTACGCCCATGCAATCCTGACGATTCGGGGTGATCGATATATCGAGGACAGGATCATCAAGCCGGGCATAATCGGCGTAACTGGCGCCAACTTCACTGGCAGCGCTTGCCGGTAGTTCGATAATGCCATCATGGTCATCACCCAGTTCCAGTTCACGCGCGCTGCACATCATGCCGAAGCTCTCGATATCCCGAATTTTCGCTGGCTTCAGCGTAAAATCACTGCCCGGAATATAGGTGCCCGGAGGTCCGAATACGCCGATCATGCCGGCCTTCGCATTGGGCGCGCCGCACACGACTTGCCAAGGCTCCGCCGAACCATCGTCAACCTTCAGCAATTGCAGCTTGTCTGCGTTGGGATGCGGCCCGGCTTCAATGACTTTGGCGACGCGAAAGGGTTTTAGCGCATCGGCAGGGTTTTCCACCCCTTCCAGCTCAAGCCCTATATCGGTCAGCTTGTCGGTAATTTCGGTGAGGCTTGCATTGGTATCGAGATGGGCCTTGAGCCAGCTTAGAGAAAATTTCATGCGCCGACTCCTCCGCTCAATGTGGGCACATCGAGCGCATCAAAACCATAATGGTCGGCCCAGCGCAAATCGCCATCGAAGAAAGCGCGCAGATCGTCCATGCCATATTTCAGCATCGCTAGCCGGTCGATGCCGCAGCCAAAGGCGAAGCCCTGCCAGACGTCTGGATCTAGGCCGCAATTGCGGATGACATTGGGGTGAACCATTCCGCTGCCCAATATTTCCATCCAGCCGCCCCCAACACCGTCAACGCCGCCGTGCGGGTCTCCGCCGATGATCCGGCGGCCTTTTTCAACCGAAAAGCCGACATCGACTTCCGCGCTTGGTTCGGTGAACGGGAAATAGCTTGGGCGCAGGCGTAATTCGATATCGTCGCGCTCGAAAAAGGCGCGGATAAAGGTCTCCAGCGTCCATTTGAGGTGGCCCATGTGAATGCCTTTGTCGATTACCAGGCCTTCGACCTGATGGAACATCGGCGTATGCGTCGCATCGCTGTCGCTGCGATAGGTGCGGCCGGGCGCAATGAGGTAAATCGGCTCGCCGGCACCATCTGTTTGTTTTGCAACATCCATCATCGTGCGGATTTGTACCGGTGAGGTATGGGTGCGCAGCAATTTGGGCATGCCGCCTTCATCCGTCTGCGGGAAATAGAAAGTGTCGTGCATCGCGCGGGCCGGGTGAGTCTCGGGGATGTTGAGCGCGGTGAAATTATGCCAGTCATCCTCGATTTCTGGACCCGTTGCGACTGAGAAACCAAGGTCGGCGAATATCTCGGCCAGTTCGTCCATCACCTGGCTAACCGGGTGAATACTGCCTTTCGGCGTGGCGGGCGCAGGCAAAGTCAGGTCAAGCTTTTCAGTGGCCAGTTTTGCATCCAGAGCCGCAGTTTCCATCGCCTCCTTGCGGGCTGCCAGCGCATCGGCGACATTTTGCCGCGTCCCGTTGATCTTCGGGCCCTGTTCCTGGCGCTCCTCCGGTGTCATTTGCCCCAGGGTTTTCAGCAGTAGCGAAATTTCGCCCTTCTTGCCAAGCGCAGCCAAACGAATAGCCTCCAGCGCGTCGCCATCGACCGCAGAGCCAATCTGCTGCAGATATTTGTCCCTGATCGCCTCGATGTTACTCATCGTTCTGTCCTGTTTTTCTCGTTGCCCGTCTAGCAAGCCTTGCACAAAACCCAATAAAAAAGCGCCGCGAGATTGCTCTCCGGCGCTTTTTTGAATTTCTGATTATGCTTAAGCTTTCGCTAGAGCATCCTGCGCCTGTTTGATGATTCCGCCAAATACTGCCGGTTCATTCATCGCCAGATCAGCCATGACTTTACGGTCCAGTTCAATGCCGGCCAGCTTGGTGCCATGGATGAATACGCCGTAGGTCATGCCTTCTGCGCGAACCGCAGCGTTGATCCGCTGGATCCAGAGCGCACGGAAAGCCCGTTTTTTAACTTTACGATCGCGATACGCATATTGACCGGCTTTTTCGACAGCCTGCCGCGCGATGCGGATGGTATTCTTGCGGCGGCCGTAATAGCCTTTCGCCTGTACCAATAATCTTTTATGTTTTGTACGAGTGGTCGTACCCCGTTTGACACGTGCCATATTCTATATCCTGTAAATCTGTGAAGTAAGAAGCGCGAGCTGTTAAAGCCCGTATGGCGCCCATTTCTTGACTGTTTTTGCATCGGCATCGCAACATTTCTTGGTGCCGCGATTTTGACGGATATATTTGCTGTTATGGCTCATCAAACGGTGGCGTTTGCCGGCTACGCCGTGCGTTACCTTACCGGTTGCGGTGATCTTGAAGCGTTTCTTCACGCCACTTTTGGTCTTCAACTTGGGCATTTTGGTCTCCTTTAGAAGTTACCGTTACGGACACTTGTGGCAGCCCAACACTGGCCAGAGCGTCACATCGGAAGGGCGGCAATAGCTAGATTCGCCTGAAATGCAAGTTTTATTGCGTCGGAAACACCGTCAATGATGACAAGCAAGCGCCTCCAGCACATCATCGACCCGCGCCTTATCGCCGATCGCCAGTACATGGCCATCTGATTCGGCATGCAGCGGTTCGCCGTTCCAGTCGCACATCATCCCGCCGGCGCCGTCGACAATTGGGACGAGGGCTACGAAATCGTGGAGTTTCAGGCCCGCCTCGCAGACCACATCGACGTGGCCGCTGGCAACCAGACCGTAATTATAGCAATCGCCGCCGTAGATGATCTTGCGCGGGGCCACTTTGCTGGCCAGGCCCATGAAATGCTCGGCATCATGCTCGTCAAATAGATGCGGCGAGGTGGTGGCTAGGACGGCGTCCTTGAGTTCGCGGCAGCGGACGGATTTTGCCGGCTTGCCATTGAATGTTGTTGGGCGACCGATAACTCCGATCCAGCGTTCTCTGGCAATCGGCTGGTCAATAATCCCGATCAGCGGAAAGCCTTCCTGCATTAGCGCGACCAAGGTACCGAAAATCGGGCGACCGGCAATGAAGCTGGTCGTGCCGTCAATCGGGTCGAGCACCCATTGGCGTGATGCGCCTTCGTTGCGGGGGCCATATTCCTCGCCGATAATCCCATCATCGGGCCGTTCGGCTTCGATGATCGCCCGCATCGCGGCCTCCGCCGCGCGGTCCGCCGAGGTAACCGGTGATGAATCATCCTTGGTTTCCTGATCAAATTTAGCGCGGAAAAACGGACGAATCGCTTCACCTGCGGCTTCAGCAAGTTTTTGAGCAAAATCGATATCTTTTGGGGTCATGGCTCGTCAGTCGCCGACGGGGTTGGCCGCCATGACCATGAGTAAAGGATCAGGCCAGTGATGATGAAAAGGGCGCAGCCGGACAGCACCCAGGCATTGGCGTACCAATATTCACCCCAGGAAAATTCGCCAGATATGATCTTTTTCCAGCCGTTGAAATGCTGCATCCCGGCGACGATCAGACCCAGTACCGCAAGAGTCGACGATATCCATCGGTTCAGCCAGTGCATTGGATTTGCAAGCAGAAGCAAGCCGAGGAGTCCGATGACCGTTCTTTGGGCACGGCAATAAGGACAGGCATAGACCCAGTCCGCCCATTCGGCCGCCCAGGCAAATAGCGAGATGAAAATCGCCAATATTGCGATATGAATGCGGTATTTTAGCAGAAGTTCGAAACTGGGCATTGCCGTCTCCCGATATTAAAAATGCGGTCGTGACTAGTCAAACAGGCTGCTCACCGAACTTTCATCCGCGATCCGTTTGATCGCCTCACCGAGCAGGGGCGCGATCGCAAGAACCCGAATTTTGCTGGAATCGAGCGCCGATTGCGGTGCCTGAATAGTGTCGGTAATGATCAGCTTGCGCAGCGAAGAACTGTTGACCCGCTCGACCGCCTTGCCGGAGAGAACGCCATGGGTGATATAGGCTGCAACATCGGTTGTGCCTGCCGCGATCAAGGCATCGGCCGCATTGCAAAGCGTGCCGGCGCTGTCGACAATATCGTCGATCATGACACAAAAGCGGCCTTTGACATCTCCGATAATATTCATGACCTCGGAAACCCCGGCCTGCTCGCGGCGTTTGTCGACGATGGCCAGCGGAGCGTTGTCGAGCCGCTTTGCCAATGCCCGGGCGCGGACCACGCCGCCGACATCGGGAGAGATGATCATGATATCCTTGTCGCTATGGCGCTTTAAGATATCTTCACTGATCACCGGTGCGCCATAGAGATTGTCGGGCGGGATATCGAAAAAGCCCTGGATTTGGCCGGCATGCAGATCAACGGTCAGAACC
>JABMNS010000187.1 GCA_013204445.1 Sphingomonadales bacterium | reverse complement strand
TCGATATCCTCTTTTGTAACATGATTTCTTATGAGGAATATTGACGTTTTGCCAACAGGAAACCGGTTCTGTACCTGGCCTGCCAAGCAACCGTTTAGTCCAGGTCCGGCTTCCCCCGCGTTTTCTTTACCGAAGCTTTCTTCTTTTTCGTTTCAACCCGCCGGGCCTTGGCGGCTCTGCTCGGGCGGGTTTTGATCCTTCGGGCATCGCGTTGATAGGCCTGTTCGATCATCTCCGCCACGCGCCGCCGCGCTTCCGCGCGATTGGCTTCGCGGGTTCGATATTCGCGCACCGTGAATACCAGCTCACCGCCGATGGTCATTTTTCGCCCCGCCAGTATTTTCAATTTGCGAAACGCATAAGGCTCGAGCCCCAGTGCATAGACATTGATCCGCATCTGGACCGCTGTCGCGACCTTGTTTACATTTTGACCGCCAGGTCCGCTGGCGGCAAGAAACGTCTCGGTGATCGCGCTTTCGGGAATATCAATCATAGAGGGTTCCTAGCGCCATGCGTCTCTACGCAACAGGCCTTGTTAACAAAGCTTGTCATATGCGGCAAAAAGACACTGATTTTTTGGTCTATCGGTGATAAAATTTGATCAATTTTGAGCAAAATCAAATTTTTTGGGGTCTGAATCAGGAAAAAGTTAACTTTTTTTTGGCTGAACCTGGGAGTCCTGAAACGACTCATTTCTGCGGGTTACAGACTCTTTGGATGCCCCGCGACTCGTGCTGACTCCTGCCTTAAGGTAAAATTAACCTTTTACGTTCATTCATCTTATGGTTAATAAAAGATCCATCGGGTCGGCACAGTGATCGATCTGGGGCGAGTAATTGAGAAAAAGGGGCTGCCTGATGCGCGTGCTGCTGATTGAAGATGAACCAACGACTGCAAAAGCGATTGAGCTGATGCTGACAACTGAAGGTTTCAACGTCTATAATACGGACCTGGGCGAAGAGGGCCTCGATCTTGGCAAGCTCTATGATTATGATATCATATTGCTCGATCTTAACCTGCCGGACATGCACGGTTACGATGTGCTAAAGAAGCTCCGTGTGGCAAAGGTCCAAACACCGGTTCTCATTCTTTCCGGTATTAGCGAAATGGACAGCAAGGTCCGTTCCTTTGGATTTGGCGCCGATGACTATGTGACCAAGCCGTTCCACCGCGACGAACTAGTTGCCCGTATTCATGCAGTTGTGCGTCGTTCGAAGGGCCATTCGCAAAGCGTTATCCGGGCCGGCAAGCTGGCGGTAAATCTGGATGCCAAGACGGTCGAAGTCGATGGCAATCGTGTGCATCTCACGGGCAAGGAATATGCCATGCTTGAGCTGCTCTCGCTCAGGAAGGGCACGACGCTCACCAAGGAAATGTTCCTCAACCATCTTTACGGTGGCATGGACGAACCGGAACTCAAGATCATTGATGTGTTTATCTGCAAGCTGCGCAAAAAGCTGTCGCTGGCCTGCGGTGGCGAAAATTACATCGAAACCGTCTGGGGCCGGGGCTATGTTCTTCGGGATATCGAAGAAGAAACCGCGCCAACCGCTCAAGTCGCTTAAACGGCCGGGGCTTCACTACCCAAATTAGGTCTGCTTGTCAGACAAAAATATGGCGGAACCGCGTCCCGCCTTTTTATGTGGCTGTGTCTAGATACCAACGTTCCGAACCCTGCAGGGCCAGTGCGGTCAGCTTGTGAGAATGATAGGCGCCCGTGTCGATGCCGATCCGGGTTCCGGTTTCCACGACATCATCGCTAATCGTATGGCCGTAGACGATGATCTTTTCATGGACTTCCTGTGCCGAGAGAAATTCTTCCCGGATCCAACGAAGGTCTTTCTGGCGCTGCTCGGCAAGAGGCACGCCGGGACGTATTCCGGCATGTACAAACGCATAGTCGCCGACGATGATCTGATCTTCAAAGCCGGCGACAAAATCAATATGTTTCTGAGGAAATAGCGTAGGTATTCGTTGCGCCAATTGCGCCATATCGAGTCCGACATATTCCTTCATGCTGATCTCATAGCTCAAGATCGTCTCCCGTCCGCCGATGCGGTTGAATAAGCGGACGGGTTTTTCATCACCAGTGGTCGCAGCCAGATAGACTTCTTCATGATTGCCCATCAGAAACCGGACGTTGCTAAAATCTGCCTTGAGCTGCATCGCAGTGTCGAGCACCCCGGCGCTGTCCGGACCCCGGTCTACCAGATCACCCAGAAAAATGATTTCGCTCTCCGCTTGACCCCGGCTGCCATCATCTTTGATGATCTTGTCGAGCAACTGCTGCAACAGGTCATTGCGGCCATGGATATCGCCAATCGCATAGACTCGCCGCCCTTCCGGGATCGTCGCGCTATCGATCGGTCTGGAAGCTTTTTTACTGCGTAGAAGACGATTCAGCATGATGCTTGTAATTTTGTCCTGAAAAGCGGGAATTCAAGGGTGAACATTATTTATTATATCGGCAGCGCCATAAACGTTAAACCATCGAAGCGGTCGCTAATAATCGTCAGCTTTCCACGACGAATCTGAGGCCGGCTTTGTCTTCCAAACGCTTGACCAGTTTTTTGCCCATCAGCGCGCCCGGTGTCCAGACACCGCCGCCATGTTTATTGTCGTCCTGTGCGATGCACAGCGCCGCTTCGGCTATCATTTTGGACGTCGATCCATAGCCAGGGTCCTTGTCCCCTTTGACACATAGGCTGGCGGTTTCGCCATCGGCCGTCTCGCCCAGGAACAACAGGTCATAATAACCATTTTCGCGCTGTTCCTTGGTCGGACCTTCGCCGGGCTTGGGAGCATCCTCGCCACCGAAAGGATTTGCCTTGGCCACCATCTCGGCAGCCTGCTTGCCAAGATCGCCCGGGCTGGTGACAACCATTTCATCATATTTAAAATCTTCGCCATAGGCAAAATCGAGCAGAAAGTTGGTACAGTGGACATTTTTCGTGTTGATCGGCGCCATGATGAATGGTGCCACCCAACTGTCGATCGTCTTGTCATATTTTGGGATCAGCATATTGGGCTGATCGGCGCCCTTGAAGCCGGGGGTGAGGCCGAAGCTGCTAGCCAGAACCTTGACCAGAGCAGGGTTTTTGGCAATTGCCTTCATCGTCTCTTTCAGGCTCGCAGCGGTTCCGCCAGAAAATGCACCTTCCATGGCGCGAACGCGCCCTTTGACGCGGGTTGCAGGCTTGTTGAAACGCTTTTTCATTTCTTTCTGCAACATCAATACGCCGAGATCGAACGGGATGGAGTCAAAGCCGCAGGAAAAGCAGATTTGTGCGCCCGATTTTTCAGCCGCTTCCTGATGCTGGTCGATCATTTCGCGCATCCAACCGGGCTCGCCGCAAAGATCGACATAATGGGTAGCGTTTTTGACACAGGCAGCCACAAGCTCGTCGCCGTATAATTGATAGGGGCCAACGGTGGTCAGCACCACTTTGGTGCGGCTCGCCATCATGTCTATCGAGGCGGCGTCATCGGAATCAGCGACGACTAGCGGCGTGTCTTTTGGCGCGCCGATCAGATCACGAACTTCTTCAAGCTTTTCGAGACTGCGCCCCGCCATCGCCCATTTCGGGGCGTCGCCCGACACGCCATATTGTTGCGCCATATATTCGGCGACAAGACGACCAGTATAGCCGGTCGAACCATAGATGATGACATCAAATTCGCGTGCTTCGGACATTGCGGGAGCTCCTGCGTTATAATTGCGTCATGTATGGCCTACAGTTTAGCCAGAGTCACACCCTTTTGCCGCATATATTTCCCGGAACGGTCAGCATAGCTGGTCTCGCAGGGTTCGTTGCCTTTGAGGAACAGGAACTGGCAGGCACCTTCATTGGCATAGATTTTGGCGGGTAGGGGACTGGTGTTGGAAAACTCCAGTGTCACATGACCCTCCCATTCCGGTTCCAGCGGCGTGACATTGACGATGATCCCGCAGCGGGCATAAGTCGACTTGCCGAGGCAGATGACCAGAACATCGCGCGGTATTCGGAAATATTCCACCGTCCGGGCCAGCGCGAAGCTGTTCGGCGGGATGATGCAGCAGTCGGTCTTGCGATCGACAAAGCTATTTTCGGCAAAATTTTTCGGATCGACAATTGCATTATCGACATTGGTGAAAATCTTGAACTCGTCGGACACCCGGGCATCATAGCCGTAGGACGACAGACCATAGCTGATGCATCCCTCTCGCTTCTGGCCTTCGACAAAAGGTTCTATCATGCCGGAATGTCTCGCTTCATTGCGGATCCAGCGGTCGGATAATATGCTCATATCAGGTTCCTGTTGGTGGTCATGGTCGCACTACGTTCCAGTTTATCGGGCCGTCAAGCCCGCTGATCCGGCGCATGTCGGAAGCGCGCCACATTACCCATGGTTTGGTGGCATAGTCGGGCGGAAAAAAATTGGCTTCGAGCCAGAAGGTCCGGTCGATACCGCTACTGATATTGTACAATTCCTCGAACTCGCGCGATGCGGCGATGATCGCGTGCTTGCCGCTGTGGGACTCTATCTGGTTGAGAAACGTATTGAGTTCGCTGAGTACCAGCGCGCGACTGGGCCGGTCGCTGCAATCATTGTCGAAAGCCAGGCGGACGGCGGGAGGAAGCATGTTTTCGCCGCGCGGGACGGTGGTGACAAATAACGTCGCCTGATCGGTTGCCAGACGGCAGAGCGAATAATTGTGGAGTGCACCATAGCGGATGCCGGCATCCCGGGCCCCCTCGATATTCGCAGCGAAATTCGCATCGCGTTTTTCCGCGCCCCTGGTAGCATGAATGTAAGCGAAATCGACGCCTGTTGCGCCGGCGACATGCCATATGATCTGGCCATGGCTCTCATCGACCGAAATACCCTGCACCGGATATTGGTCGCGGGAGGGTGCCCAGCCGACGGCAATATTGCGCAGAATGAATGCGATAACCAGCGACACCACCACAATTGTGGCAAGGCTGATCAATGATGTTCTTGTGTCTCGATTGGCCACCCTGGTTCCCTGATACGCAGCGGAAGAATCACTCAATTCTTGATATGCAATACGCAGATTAATGTGAAGAGTCTGCGCGCGGTCTTGAAGTCCACGTCGATCTTTCCCTCCAGCCGCTCGACCAGCAGTTCCGAGCTTTGATCGTGTACTCCGCGCCGGGCCAAGTCGATGGTTTCAATTTCCGCAGCGCTCGCTTTGCGGATTGCTTGATAATAGCTATCGCAAATCGCGAAATAGTCGCGGATGGGTCGCCGAAACCGTCCAAGAGCGAGGATCAGCGTCTCCAGTGGTTCGCCATTCTCACGGCCAATGGAGATGACCAGCCGGCCCTCCTGAACACTCAACTGGAGTTGATAAGGCCCTGCATAGCCATCATCATGTTGTTTGAGCGGTTTGAAATAATTTTCTTCGATCAGATCGAAGATTGCGATTCGGCGTTCCTGCTCAATATCGGCATTGCGCCACAAAATTGTGGCTTCATCGAGTTCGACGGAAATAATGCGCGGATCGGACATTGCTCCCTGTTGCCGCAGCGCCGGTCTCAGGACAAGGGTTTTTGCAGTGCAGCACGTCGTCAGGATTTTTTCCACAGGACTGTCCCCGGAACTTTGTCAAATTTTTCGCAGCGCCCCTTGCTCAGAATCGATTCACAGTGGATGAAGAGCCATGGCTGAATTGATGCGTTTCCAAAATGATGAGAGTGAAGGACAGCGCCTGCCGCGCAATGTTGAAGCAGAGGCGACATTTCTTGGCGCGCTGCTGATCGACAACCGGGTTGCCGAAGATGTGCAAATCCGATTACGGCCCGAACATTTTTACGAACCGCTGCATGGCCGGATTTACGAACAAGCGTTGAAACTGCTCGACAAGAATATGGTGGCCACCCCGGTGACGCTGAAACCCTATTTCGATGCAGACGAAGCGATGAAGGCGCTGGGCGGATCTTCGTATCTCGCCAAATTGACGGGTGATGGTGCGGGTCTGATCGGTGCTCGCGATTTTGCCAATCAGATTTATGATCTGGCGCTGCTGCGCGAGCTGGTCAGCGTCGGGCGGACACTTGTTGAAAGCGCGCTTGATACCAGCGAGACGGTTGATCCGAAGGAGCAGATCGAGGAAGCCGAAACGGCGCTATACCGGGTGTCCGAAGGCGAAGCGCAGGAAGGAGGCGTTCGGTCGTTCCTGCAGGCTTCGACCGATGCATTGAACAATGTCGAGCGGGCCTTCAACAGTGGTGGCAAAGTGTCCGGCATCACCACCGGCCTGACCGATGTGAACGCCAAAATGGGTGGTTTGCACAAGAGCGATCTGCTCATTCTTGCGGGTCGTCCTGGCATGGGCAAGACGTCGCTTGCCACCAATATCGCCTTCAATGCAGCGCACCGCTATCTCCGTGATATGAATGACGGCATAGCGCCGGACGATTCCCTCGGGGCCAAAACCGCTTTCTTCAGCCTCGAAATGTCGGCGGATCAGCTTGCGACGAGAATATTGTCCGAGCAGGCCGAGATCAGCTCGGAAAAATTGCGCATGGGTGCGATCAGCCGGGATGACATGCATCGGCTCGCGCTAGCGTCCCGGGAATTGCAGGATCTGCCGCTGTTTATTGACGACACGCCAGCCCTGACCATTGCCGCGCTGCGGACGCGTGCGCGGCGGTTGCAGCGGCGTCAGGGTATCGGATTGATCGTGGTCGACTATCTCCAGCTGCTGCAAGGCTCGGGCCGGGCTAATGACAATCGGGTCAATGAAATTTCGGAAATTAGCCGGGGTTTGAAGACGCTGGCAAAAGAACTGCAAGTTCCGGTGATGGCGCTTTCGCAGCTGAGCCGTGCGGTGGAAAGCCGGGAAGACAAGCGTCCGCAACTGTCCGATCTGCGCGAATCCGGTTCGATCGAGCAGGACGCCGATATTGTGATGTTCATTTTCCGTGAGGAATATTATCACATGGCCATAAAGCCAGATGTACCTGACGCCAATTCTACTCCTGATCAGATCAAAAAATATGAAGATTGGGAACGGGATCATGTTCAGGCAGAGGGTAAGGCGACGGTTATTGTTGCGAAAAACCGACAGGGTTCAACGGGAAATATCCAGCTAAGTTTCATCAGTGAATTTACGAAATTCGGCGACCTGGCTTATAGCGAAGGGCCGAGGGAATATTAGACCGGATTTGGACGTTCTCCGCCTTTTTCCAACATAAGTTGGCGACAGCAATGGGGCGGTGAAATCATGAACATCTGGCTTCGAATCTTTCTCTTCTCGGCAGTGTTGCTAGTGGTTTTTCTCGGTATCGCTATCACCGTTGATAATTGGCAATTTCGCACAAGCAGCAAGACCGCAACAGGTGAAATATTGTCGATACGCGAAGGTATTGGCAGCCGCGAGGATCAGGATGGTTTTGCCAAAACCGAGATTTCGCATTATCCTAAGGTTCGCTTTAAAAGCCTCCGAGGGAATATATATGATGTGGAAGTCGCGCACCCCATCCAGGCACCCATTCCGAAAATTGGTGATCGGATTTCGATCCGCTATGAGGTCGCAAACCCGGAATATGTTCGCGACGAAAAAGGTCTTTTTTATGACTGGCTGATCGGCGGCGCAGTGACGGCGATAGGACTGATTTTCTTGCTCATCTCGTTCATATTTACGCGACGAGAAGTTCCGGAAATTTGATCAGAATCAAGGCGTAGCCGCGTCTGTCTCAGAGAGATGGCAATGCTAGAAAATCGGATCATTCACGCCGCTGTCATTCGCATCCGGCACGGGTGTCACATCTTCGTGAATCCCGCATTCGGACTTGTCCCATCCCCGCCAGCGTCCCGCCCGGGGATCTTCACCGGGCAGCACTTTGGATGTGCAGGGCGCGCAGCCGACCGAGAGATATCCTTCCGCCTCGAGCGGATGGCGCGGCAGATCATGCATTGCGAAATAGGCTTTGAGATCGTCCTTGATCCAGTCACCCAGCGGATTGATTTTCAGACGGCCATCGTCAATCTCGAACCGCGGGATATTGTTGCGAGTCACCGATTGAAACGCCTTGCGCCCCGAAATCCAGCTATTGAGACCGGCCTTGGCGCGCGCCAGTGGCTCCACCTTGCGGATTTCGCAGCAGCCATCAGGATCATAAGACCAGCGCAGGCTATTACTGTCTTTTTCTTCCAGAATAGCGGCATCGGGTACGACGATATTGCTGTTCTTGATGCCGAGCATCCCGACCAAAGTATCGCGATATGCAAGCGTTTCGGGAAACATTTTGAGCGTGTCGACAAAGGTCACGGGAATGGTCGAATCGACCGCTGCGACGAGATGGAGCAGGACCGCGCTTTCGGTGCCGAAGGACGAAACCACAGCGACTTCTCCCAAGCAGCGTTCGTCAAAAAGGGTCTTGAGCATGGTCGACGTGTCGACCCCCTCGAAACGCTGGTTCAGGGCATAGGCGTCGGCCTGGGTGTAATTCGGACGGACGTCGATAGTGTCAATCTTGCGTGCGGCTTCAGCCATGACGGAGCCTCCATATTGGTCCGCGCTGGTCTGACGTTGCCTGATAGACATGGTCGTAGCGGCTGAAGGCTTGTTGCATCAGCTCAAAATTGATCGGTGAATCCGGCGCGAAAGCGTCGAAGCCGCAACGACGCATATAGGCGAGCTGATCTAGCAGCACATCGCCACTGGCGCGCAGTTCGCCGGTATAGCCGGACTCGCGCAATATTTGCGCCGCCGAATAGCCGCGACCATCGCCAAATACCGGAAAATCGATTTCGATCAGCGACAGACGATCAAGAAAGGGCAGCAATTGCCGGGCATCTTCGCCCGCTTCAATGCGGACAGCAGTCGCGTTGGCCTGATCCAGAAACGAGTCGAGCGAAACCGCCGGTTCTTCATGGACGTCATCATCGCGCAAACGGATAGCATCAACCATATATAGCCTCCTTGAACCGTGCCATGCCAACACGGCGATAGGTATCGATAAACCGCTCTCCGTCCTCGCGTTGTTCGAGATAGAGATCGGTAACGGTTTCGATCGCGTCGATCACGCCATCTTCGGTAAAACCGGGGCCGGTAATCTTGGCCAGACTAGCGTCTTCCGCACCAGAGCCGCCGAGCAGCAGCTGGTAGTTTTCCGTACCTTTCCTATCGACGCCCAAGATGCCGATATGACCGGCATGGTGATGACCGCAGGCATTGATGCAACCGGATATCTTGAGCTTCAATTCGCCCAATTCCCGCTGCCGACCAAGATCGGCAAAGCGCTCGCTGATTTTCTGGGCGAGTGGAATGGAGCGGGCATTGGCGAGACTGCAATAATCCAGACCGGGGCAGGCAATGCTATCGGTGATTAGGTCGAGATTTGCCGGAGCCAGGCCCGCCTCATCCAGTGTCTGCCAAAGCGCATAAAGATCGCTTTTCCTGACATGGGGCAGAACAATATTCTGGCTGTGGGTGACGCGCAGTTCGTCAAAACTATATTGCTCGGCCAGATCGGCCATCAAGTCGATCTGCGCCGACGATGCATCGCCGGGGATGCCTCCGCGCGGTTTCAGGCTGATCGTCGCAATCGCATAGCCGGGCTGTTTGTGCTTGGCTATATTCTGATCCACCCAGAGCGCAAAATCAGGATCGGACAGGTTGAGATCATCGCTCGCCTGCTTGTCAAACGGCGGGTCTTGGAAATATTGCGTGATCCGCGCCAGCTCTTCGACCGGGGGATTTAATCCCAGCTGATTCATATGGGCAAATTCTTCCTCGACCTGACGGGTATATTCATCCTTGCCGAGTTCGTGAACGAGGATCTTGATCCGCGCTTTATATTTATTATCCCGCCGCCCGTATCGGTTGTAGACGCGCAGGCAGGCTTCGGCATAGCTGATCAGTTCATCCGCCGGCACAAAGTTACGGATTTCTGGAGCGATCATCGGGGTCCGGCCCATGCCGCCTCCGACGAAGAATTTTGCGCCCAGTTCGCCCGCTTCATTGAGGACCAGCTGGATGCCGATATCATGCAGTCGCATCGCCGCCCGGTCGGTGTCGCTGGCGATCACGGCAAATTTAAATTTTCTGGGTAGATAGGAAAATTCCGGATGAAAGCTTGACCATTGCCGCAATAATTCTGCCCAAGGACGCGGATCGGCAATTTCATCAGCAGTCGCACCGGCAAATTGATCGGAGGAAATGTTGCGGATGCAATTGCCGCTGGTCTGGATGGCATGCATTTCAACCGATGCCAGATCAGCAAGAATATCGGGGGCGTCTTCCAGTTTGATCCAGTTATACTGTATATTCTGGCGGGTGGTGAAGTGGCCATAATCGCGGTCATATTTGCGGGCAATATGGCCGAGCATCCGCATCTGCTTGCCGCTCATCGTGCCATAGGGAACCGCGACGCGCAGCATATAAGCATGGAGTTGCAGATAAAGGCCGTTCATCAGCCGAAGCGGCTTGAACTGGTCTTCGGTCAGATCGCCGGCGAGGCGACGCTTCACCTGATCGCGAAACTCTTCGACCCGTGTGTCGACCATTTTCTGGTCATATTGGTCATATTGATACATGTCAGATCACCCATTCTCCGGCATCGGGATCGGCCGGTTTCAATGTCAGGTCGGGACGAACGGTCGGTCCGAGCGCACGCACCCGGTCTTTGATGTGACCCGGTCGCGGGCCATTATCGGTTTGTTCGGCAGCGATAATATAAGGTGCGTTGACCCGGCGGGCTGCTTCTTCTCGGTGCAGGACCGCTTCGCCCTGACTGCCGACATCGGCGGCGTCTTTGACAAATCGCGACCAGTCGAGGCCGGTCCACCAGATAACGTCGCCAGTTTTGAGATCATTTCCGGTCAATATGTTCATGCAACCACTCCCGCCATTTTCGCAAATTCACGAAATTTGTCTTCGGCATCGCCATATCGGGCGACTTCGCCGACGACGAGCAACGCGGGACTCTGGATATTTTCACGTCGGACAAGGTCACCGAGGTCTGTCAACAGCGTCCGCATCGCTCTGAAATTATTGCGTGTACCATTTTCAAGTACGGCAACTGGCAGGTCGGGTGCCGCCCCGTCGGCGATCAGTTTTTCAACAATCGCTTCGGCATTGGCAACGCCCATATAGACGACCAAAGTGCGGCCTTTTCCGGCCAAGCCGGACCAGTTCTGATCGGACAGGCCTTTGCATTGGCCAGCGACAAAAGAAACCGCACTGGAGGCATCGCGGTGGGTGAGTGGCATTCTTGCCTGAGCAGCACAGCCGAGCGCTGCACTGATCCCGGGGACGACTTCCACGGCGACGCCGGCTGCGATACAATCATCCGCCTCTTCGCCGCCGCGTCCGAAAATGAAGGGGTCGCCGCCCTTGAGGCGCACGACCAGATGACCTTTGGCCGCTTCGCTGATCAGGATGTGGTTTATCTGATCCTGCGGAACACTGTGCAGGGAGCGTTTCTTCGCTACCGAAATATATCTTGCGGATGGCGACCCCAGATCTAGGATGTCGCGGCTGACCAGACCGTCGTGAATGATCACATCGGCCCGTGCCGGCAGCTTTGCCGCTTTTAAGGTCAGCAGGTCGGGATCTCCCGGACCGGCGCCGACCAGATAGACTTTACCCTCGGGAATCGTCCTGTTTGATATGTTTGCCATAGATGCGATATGGTCGCATCGACCTAGATGTTCAAAACAGAAGTTTTTGGGGGGTCCTAAGCTCAGCTATTTGGCGGGAGCGGCTTCCGTAGGCTTTGCAGCATTTTCATCCTTCAGTCCGATGCCGATTGAGGCCCGGGCTTGTTCCGCTTCCATTGAAACAACCGGATAGGCGCAGTAATCGGCGGCATAATAGGCGCTGGGTCGATGATTGCCGGATAGTCCGATGCCGCCAAATGGTGCCTCAGAGGAGGCGCCGACGGTCATTTTATTCCAGTTCACGATACCGGCGCGACTATTCGACCAATATTGGTCATATTGTTGGGGCGTGCCGCCAATCAAGGCAGAAGATAGCCCATAACGGGTATTATTCGCCTCTGCGATCGCTTCTTGAAAGTCAGCGACACGAACGACCTGCAGGATCGGCCCGAACAATTCGATATCCGGTCGATCCTCGAGATCGGTGACATCAATGATGCCCGGGGTGAGGAAAGGACGGCCCTCAATCGGTCTCGCCATATGTTTGATCGGCTTGCCGCCATCGCTCATCAAGGCAAGGAAACTCTCGGTCAGGCCATCAGCTGTTTCGTTGTCGATTACCGGCCCCATGAACGGTGCCGGCGAGGCAAAGGGTTGATCGATGATCAGGCTATCAGTAATATTTTTCACCTCCTTGATGATACGATGATAGAGCGCATCTTTTACAATCAACCGGCTCGCCGCCGAGCAACGCTGACCCGCGCTCAAAAAGGCGGACTGGACGATCAGGACGGCAGCGCTGTGAATATCGTCGGTATCCCAGGCAATGATCGGGTTATTACCGCCCATTTCCAAAGCCAATATCTTGTCTGGCCGGGAAGCAAATTGGCGATTCAGGGCAATACCGGTTCGCGCGGAACCGGTGAAAAGGACGCCGTCCAAGCCTTCATTCGCGGTCAGCTGCTTGCCGGTCGAGGGGCCACCGTGCAATATGTTGACGACCCCGGTTGGTAGTCCGGCCTTTGCAAAGGCATCGACCAGATATTGGCCGACCGCCGGCGTCTTCTCCGAGGGTTTAAAAACAATGGTGTTGCCGGCAATCAGAGCTGGGACAATATGGCCATTGGGCAGGTGGGCCGGGAAATTATAGGGGCCGAGCACGGCGAGCACGCCGTGTGGCTTGTGCCGCAAGGCCGCTCGCATATTGGGCTGGCTCGGCAAATGCCGCTGCGGTGTGCGGTCGGCAAAGGCTGTGACCGAAATATCGACTTTCTTGACGACCGATTCAACTTCCGTCCGGGATTCCCAGAGCGGTTTGCCGGTTTCGCGGGAGATTAGCTCAGCCAGTTCATCGGCACCATCGCGGATGCGATTAGCATAGCGCCGGACGGCCTCAATGCGTTTGATCAACGCCGTAGCAGCCCATCCCGGCCATGCTTCGCGCGCACTGGCAACCGCGGCGTCCGCGTCTCCGCTGGTGCCAGTCCACAGGGTCGCCCCGGTTGCTGGTTCGATTGATATCAGATCGCTCAAATTGGCCTCGGTTTTCTAAACGTTTCTTGTTCAATGATTGTATATGGCACATCTCTTGCGGCAAACCATAATGCTTAAAGACCTGGGGGCCTCAATATGTATTCCTCCCTTGCGCCCGCTGGCTTGTAGGTAATCACTAGCCGTTGCGCAGAGCGGCTCCCATATCACGGACATCATTGATTTTTTCTGTAAGCGGAGTCCAGTTGTCATCGTCTGCAATGGATGCCCAGATCGATTCAACCTCCTCGATATGCATCGAACAGGGGGTGGGTTTCTGCCAATAACTGCTGACAGGCTCGCGCGTGCGAGTGCGGTCGGCGATCAAAGCATGAAATTCGCCGAATTCGGCCGAATCCTGCTCCGATCTCGCGAGATTCTCGGCTTTGCCCCAGTCGAAGAAAAACTGGTCAATCTGGATGGTCTTTTCTGCAAGTCCCTTCTCCGCAGCGACAACCAGATTGCGATCCTTTTCAAAACCCTCGGTCTCAATCCCAAGCCGCCAGCAGAAATGCTCGGTGAATGCGGTGCCATAGGCTTTGGGGAAGGCTTCCAGCGTCGCAACCAACGGATCGCTATTGGAAATCAGACGCAGGGTGCTGGCAAATTGGGCCAAATTCCAGTGCAGCGCCTCCGGTTGCCTGCCAAAGCAATATAATCCTTCATGGTCGAAATAGGCAGCGGTAAAGCCAGGCTCCCAAAAAGGCGTGAAACGCCAAGGTCCATAGTCGAAGCTTTCGCCAGTGACGTTAATATTGTCCGTATTGAGCACGCCATGGACGAATCCGGCGGTCATATAGGCACCGGCCAGCTTTGCCACTTCCTGCGCAACCTTGGCGAATAATTCTGTTGCGGGGTTATCGGTCTGTGCGCCTCCATAATAATATTCGAGACAATAACTGACCAGCTGGCGCATCAGCTCTTCATTCTTCTCATAGGCGATGCGTTGGAAAGCCCCGATCCGGATATGGCTGTGACTCAGCCGGGTCATCACTGCCGACCTTGTGGGGGAGGGTTCGTCACCGCGCGACAATTTCTCGCCGGTTTCGACCACCGAAAATGTTTTCGAAGTGTTGACGCCGAGCGCTTCGAGCATTTCCGTCGCGAGAATTTCGCGGACCGCGCCTTTCAGGGTTAGCCGGCCATCGCCGGTCCGGCTCCACGGCGTCGTCCCCGACCCCTTGGTGCCAAGGTCCATGAGCCGCTGTTCATGGTCGCGCAGCTGCGCGAATAGAAAGCCCCGGCCATCTCCGATTTCGGGATTATAGTTGCGGAACTGATGGCCATGATAGCGCAGCGCCAGCGGTGGGTCCAAGTTGTCGGCAAGTGGCTGGAATTTGCCGAAATGGTTTATCCATTCTTGCTCATTCAGATTATCTAGTCCGACGCTTTGGTCCCAGCGGTCATTTCTGAAACGGAGAATATGGTCGGGAAAATCGGCGGCCACCACCGGGTCGCCAATCTTTTCTCCCAATTGGGCGATCTGGACATCGGGCTGATAGACGGCTTTGCCGGGTTCGGATTGCGGTTTATATGGCATTTTCAGACAGTGGCGGCTAATCGATTGCGCAGCAAGAGGCAAGACGGGACCAATCGCAATATGAGCGAAGAAAAATCTTATCAGGATATTTACTGGGAATCTGATGACGGGCTGAAATTGCACGCTCGAGACTATCCATCGGACAGCGATAAAACACCGGTGATCTGCATCCCGGGATTGACCCGTAATGCGCGCGACTTTGACCATCTCGGCGCAGGGTTTAGCGGCGGACGCAGGGTCATCATGTTGGATCTGCGCGGACGTGGTTTTAGCGAATATGCCAAGGACAGCAGCACCTATAATCCGAAACAATATGTTTCCGATATCATTATGTTGATGGATGAACTGAAGATACCGAAAGCGGTTTTTTTCGGAACGTCCCTGGGCGGTGTGGTCACAATGATCATAGCCAAGATGCATCCAGCACGCGTCGCTGGTGTGTTGCTGAACGACATCGGCCCGGAACTCGATCAGAAAGGCCTCGACCGGATTGCCGATCATGTCGGGCAGGGGCGGAGTTTTGACACATGGGCCCACGCTGGGCGCGATATGGCAGAGAATGGCGGCGATATCTCTCCCGATTTCACGTTGAAGGACTGGATTGCCTTCGCCAAGAAAGTTTACCGGATGAACAGTTCTGGCCGGATCAAGCTGGACTATGACATGAAGATTGCCGAGCCTTTCGATAGAAAGGGCGGTGGGAGCGGCGCCTTGTGGAATGCACTGGAGAATATAAAGGAGATTCCAACTCTCATATTGCGCGGAGAGCTATCGGACCTGTTCAGCGAAGAGGTTGCCTGCAAGATGCTCGAAAAACTGAACAAGGCCGATCTGGTCACGGTCCCGCGCGTGGGCCATGCCCCGACTCTGGAGGAACCCGCCTCGCTTGACGCGATCAACCAATTGCTCCACCGCATTGACTGAGTATTTTCCCTATAGCCGAACATGAAAACCGCATGAAGCCAGCAAAAATTCTACATCTCCACAGCACGTTCGATCTGGGCGGCAAGGAAGCACGCGACATCAGGCTGATGAACCACTTCGGATCCGCGGCCGAACATGTCATCTTGTCGGCACAGCCCGACAGCCTGTCGGCTCGCGATGCGATAGATCCCATCATCGCGGCGGCATTTCCCAAAGACGCGCCATCGCTCGCCGGGAAACCATCGCTGAAGCGCTATCGCGCCTTCGTTACCTATTTCCGGCAGTTTGACCTCATCCTGTCTTATAATTGGGGATCCATGGATGGCGTGATGGCGCGGACTTTATTCTCACGGATCGAAGGCTTGCCGCCGCTGATTCATCATGAGGATGGATTTAACGAGGACGAGCAGAGAAAGCTCAGCTGGAAAAGAAACTGGTTCCGCCAATTTGCTCTTGGCGCTGCGCAGGCGCTGGTCGTGCCGTCCGAGCAACTGGCAAGAATCGCCGGCGATGTATGGAAACAGCCAGAGCAGAAAATCCACCGCATTCCCAACGGCATTGACGTGAGGCGTTTTGACAAAAAACCACAACGGGGCTCTTTGCCCGGCTTTACTCGGCGCGAAGGCGAGGTCGTTGTCGGGACGGTTGCCGGGCTGCGCGCGATCAAGAATCTCCCGCGACTGGTGCGGGCCTGTGCCGCGGCAGGCGACAATGTCCGCTTGGTGATCGTTGGCGAAGGTCCGGAAAAAGAAACGATATTGGCCGAAGCAAAGCGCGTAGGTCTTGGCGATCGTTTGCTGATGCCCGGGTTTCTCGCCGACCCAGCGCGCTATATCGGTCTGTTCGACATTTTTTCTCTGTCATCCGATAGCGAACAATTCCCGATTTCCTTGATCGAAGCGATGGCCGCCGGCCTGCCGGTTGCGGCGACCGATGTGGGCGATATAAAAACGATGGTATCGCAGGCCAATCAGGGCTTTATCAAACCGCTTGGCGACGAAAGAAAATTTTTCGAATCGCTGACGACTTTGGTCCAGCACCAGCAATTGAGAGAAGATCTGGGCATGCAGAACCGGCTCAAGGCGCAGGCGGAATATAATGAAAGCAAAATGCTGGGCCGCTATGGCTTGCTTTATGGCCACGCGCTGGGACGCTCCGATTTTGGTTCCGCTAAATAACGAATTTCATAATAGAGTTTTTGCGAGCATTTTTATACGCCGCCGTCTATATCGGCATTTAGGGAAAAGAGGAGATTTCATTGTTCAAGGGCTTAAAACCCATCCAGTATAATGGTCAGGAAGTATGGCCGTTAATAGAGGGTGGAAAAGGCGTCGCAGCCACCAATCATGCCAGCTCGGGAGCTTGGGCTGCTGCTGGCGGCATTGGTACGGTATCCGCAGTCAATGCGGACAGCTATGACGAGCATGGCAATGTCATTCCGCAAATCTATCATGGCCGGAAGCGCGAAGAGCGCCACCAGGAACTGATCCAATATGCGATCGACGGTGCGGTTGCGCAGGTAACTCAGGCCTACGAAATTTCCGACGGCAAGGGCGCGATCAATATCAATGTCCTTTGGGAAATGGGCGGCGCGCAACAAGTTCTGGAAGGTGTGCTGGAGCAGACCAAAGGAATGATTGCGGGTGTCACATGTGGGGCAGGCATGCCCTACAAGCTGTCCGAAATTGCCCAGCAATATGGCGTAAATTATCTACCGATCATCAGCTCAGCCCGCGCCTTCCGGGCGCTTTGGAAGCGGGCCTATAAAAAGGTTCCGGACCTGATGGCGGCGGTGGTCTACGAAGATCCGTGGCTGGCAGGCGGTCACAACGGCCTGTCTAACGCGGAAGATCCAAAAAAACCGGAAGATCCCTATCCACGGGTCAAGGACCTGCGCGATACGATGCGGGGAGAGGGCATCGCTGACAGCGTGCCGATCATCATGGCCGGCGGTGTCTGGCATTTGCGCGACTGGGAGAACTGGATCGATAGTGAAGAACTCGGCCAGATCGCTTTCCAGTTCGGCACGCGTCCTTTGCTCACCAAAGAGAGCCCGATTCCGCAAAGCTGGAAAAGCGAACTGACCAAGATCAAGGATGGCGACATTCTCCTGCACAAATTTTCGCCTACCGGTTTCTACAGTTCTGCGGTTCGCAACGAATTCTTGCGCAGCCTGGAGGCGCGATCCGACCGCCAAATTCCCTATTCGACAGAAAAAGCGGGCGAGCATACCCACCAGCTGGATGTCGGAATCAAGGGCAAGAATTTCTGGGTTACCCGCAATGATCTGCTTCGGGCGCGCGAGTGGGATGGCCTCGGCTTTACCATGGCAATGAAGACACCAGACAATACTTTGGTGTTCGCTTCTCCGGAAGAGTCGAAAATGATCCGCAAGGATCAGGCCGATTGCATGGGTTGCCTGTCGCATTGCGGTTTTTCGGCGTGGAAAGACCATGACAATCATAGCACCGGGCGGCTCGCCGATCCGCGCAGTTTCTGTATCCAGAAAAGCCTGCAGGAAATTGTCCACGGGGCACCGGTCGAGGAACATTTGATGTTTGCCGGCCATGGCGCGTTTAATTTTGGTACCGATCCCTTTTATTCCAACGGCTTCGTACCGACGGTAAAGCAGTTGGTGGATCGCATATTGACTGGCGATTAAGTTGGAAATCCGGCTTGATGATTTCGGCGGGCAGCAGGTTTAGGACTTGCTGGCCGCACATCTGGCCGGAATGCAGGAAAACTCGCTGCCTGATAATGTTTATGCGCTCGACTTGAGTGGATTATTGCATCCCGATGTGTCGGTGTGGATGGTCTCTTTCCGCTGGCGAGATCAAATCGATGTGAACCGAATCCTGGAATTTGCGCAAAGGCGTTGGTGTGGCCATGCTCGATCATATAATCGCTGAGGCGCGGCAGCGAGACTATCACATGCTGAGTCTGGAAACGGGCTCTGGCGCAGAATTTGAAGCCGTGCTGCGCCTATATCGCAAACGGGGATTCACAAATGGCGAACCATTCGGTGACTATAAGTCGACCGCATTCAACCAATTCCCGCATCTGAAACGATAATGGATAGATCTGATCTTGCTGCGTAATCCTTCTCCCATGATGGAGAGGGACATGAAGCCTTATGAGCAACGCAAATTAGGCGAAGTTGGAAAAGAATGCTCTGCCTTCGCCGAATAAGTGAGCCCTCATCGATCCTCGACTAAGCATCAAGCTGCTAAGTCCGCACATCAAGCTCCCTTGCGGGAGAAAGCGTTTTGTCGCTCAATCCAGATCCCAAGCCCGTTCGCCATGGTTGGAAATATCCAGACCATCGCGCTCGTCATCTTCGCTGACCCGCATCGGCAGGATGAAGCTAATGCCGAAGCCAAGGATCGCCGTGGCGATCGCGGACCAGATGGCAACCGCGCCGACGCCGATCAGCTGGGCAACAAACTGGCTACCGAAGGCCATGTCTTCGTTATAACCGATGCCGCCAAAGCCGGTGCCTATGAACAGTGCAAGCAGCAGGCTGCCGAGCATCCCGCCGACGCCGTGCACGGCGAATACATCGAGGCTATCATCTATCTTGAAACCATTTTTTACTAAACCGACGGCCATGAAACAGACGATTGCAGCCGCGGCGCCAATGATGATCGACGCGCCCGGGCCGACATAGCCTGCCGCCGGGGTGATCGTCGCCAGCCCGGCAATGGCACCGGTGGCGACTCCCACGGCGGTTGATTTGCCAACCTTGAATTTCTCGATCAATATCCAGACGAGAGCAGCCATCGATGCCGCAATATGGGTGTTGATGATCGCCGACGATGCATCGTCGGTCGCGGCCAGCGCCGAGCCGCCGTTGAAACCAAACCAGCCGACCCAGAGCATGGCGGCACCGGCGACGGTTAGGGCAGGGCTATGTGGCAGCATCAGGGTTTTGGGCCAGCCCATTCGCTTTCCGAGCATGATGGCGACGACTAGTGCGGACACACCCGCGGTCGTGTGAACGACAATGCCGCCAGCAAAGTCGAGCACGCCCAGATTGCTGAGCCAACCCCCGCCCCAGACCCAATGGGCCACCGGCGCATAGACAACGAGCAGCCAGAGCGCACAAAAAGCAACCACCCAGCCAAAGCGCGCGCGTTCGACCCAGGCGCCGATCATCAGCGCCGGCGTGATCACGGCAAAGGTCATCTGGAACATGGCAAAAGCAGATTCCGGAACAGCTGTGCCTTCCCGAACATTACCCAGATTGCCCAGCATCCAGTTGAGGCCATTGCCTAGAAAACCGTTGGTTACGCCGCCGAAGGCCAGCGTGTAGCCGACGACAATCCAGAGAACCGAACAAATGCCAACGACAGCCATGCACTGGATCAGTACCGACAGGAAATTTTTGGAGCGCACCAGCCCACCATAGAACAGGGCCAGGCCGGGCAGGGTCATCAGCAGCACCAGAGCGCTGGAGGTCAATATCCAGGCCGTGTCGCCGCTATTGGCAACATCGGTTGTGGGATCAAATGCCTGTTGAGCGTGGAGCGGGGAAACCGCCCAACTTGCCGCCAACAGCAAGCCGATGGATTTGATTGGATATTTCATGATGTTCCCCGAAGCTATAATTTTATTATGCCTGCTCGCATTTACGAATCAGATTGCAACGAATTTCTAGTCGAGACCACGAGGGGACTCAACGGAAAGCTTAAGCCCAGCCGTCGAGCACCTGATCCGGCGGGCGATGTCCGTCGGCCCATACGCGGATGTTGGTTATTACCCGTTCGCCCGAAGCTTCCCGTCCTTCAAAGGTCGCGCTGCCCATATGCGGAAGCAGCACCGTGTTCTTGAGCGCCATAAAACGCGGATCGATATCAGGTTCATTTTGGTAAACGTCGAGCCCAGCGCCGCCGATCTTCTCGTTTTGCAACGCTTCGATCAAGGCATTCTCGTCCACGAGATCACCGCGCGCGGTGTTGATCAGATAAGCGGAGGCTTTCATCTTGCTGATCCGCTCGGCATTGATCATTTCATGGGTTTCCGCTGTATGGGGACAATGCAGCGAGATGATGTCGCACTCGCGGATCAGCTCGTCGATGTCGGCCACAAAATTGGCCCGCAGTGATTCTTCGACAGCTGGCGGCAATTGCCGACGGTTGTGATAAAAGATAGACAAGCCAAAGCCGGAGGCACGACGGGCAACCGCCTGACCAATGCGGCCCATGCCTATGATGCCAAGTTTTTTTCCGCCGATACAATGACCGAGCATGCCGGATGGCTTCCAGCCTTCCCATTGTCCGGTTCGAATCAGCTTTTCGCCTTCGGAAAGGCGGCGTGGAGCCGATAGGATCAACGCCATGGTCATGTCCGCAGTGTCTTCGGTGAAAACCCCCGGCGTATTGGTGACCATGATCTTTTTCGCGCGTGCGGCGGCAAGATCAATATGATCAACACCGGCACCAAAGCTAGCAATCAGACGCAGCCGATCCGGCGCATTTTCAATCATTTCCGCATCAATACGATCCGTCACGGTGGGCACGAGAACATCGCAGTCCGCAATTGCCGCAATCAGGTCGTCGCGGGAAAAGGGGGTGTCCGTATGGTTGGGCACAGCATCAAATAATTCGCACATGCGACTCTGGTTTGAGTCCGCCAATTCGCGGGTGATGATGACGCGGGGATTCGAGATGGCTGGTGAGTCTTGCATACAACAAGCGCTATGCCTGAATTTTGCTTCAGGTCAAGCAAGCGGCGCTTGTAGCGGACCTGGCTTTCGGGCTATGCTTTAGTCAATCGGGGAACGAGTAACCAATCATCATGCGTATTCTGGCATTCATGCTCATTACGATTTCGGGCCTGTCGCTGTCGTCGCCCGCTGCGGCGCAACAAGAGCCGCCCTATTGGGCTTCGATTGACGAGCCCGAGGCGCGGATGCGCACCGGTCCTAGCACCGAGTATCCGACGATCTGGATCTATAAGCGCGAGAAGCTGCCAGTTAAGGTTCTTGCTCGCTACAAGTCATGGCGCAAGGTCGAGGACCATGAAGGCACGCAGGGTTGGATGCACGCGCGCCTGCTTAGTGCATCCAGAACCGGCCTGGTGATGGCGACCAGCGGAAAACCGGTCGCCTTGCGTGCATTGCCCGATCCAGAATCAAAAATTATATGGCTCTCCGAACCGGGCGTGGTCGGCAGCCTGACCCTTTGCGAAAAAAATTGGTGCCTGTTCGATGTAACCGGTCGTCAGGGATATATCAGCATCGCGGATGTCTGGGGCGACGAACCGCTGAAATAGATCAGTCGATCAATTCCAGCGCGACTGCCGTAGCTTCCCCGCCGCCGATGCATAAAGCTGCGACGCCTTTTTTCAGGCCGCGCTTTTTTAATGCTGCAATCAATGTCACCATGATCCGCGCACCGCTGGCGCCGATCGGGTGACCCAGAGCCGTCGCGCCGCCATTGACGTTCAACTTGTCGCGGCTGATGCCAAGATCCTGCATGGCGAACATGGCCACGCAGGCAAAAGCTTCATTCACTTCCCAGAGATCGACATCGGCAACCGACCATCCGGCCTTGTCGAGCAGTTTCTGAATAGCAAAGACCGGAGCCGTGGTGAATTTGGATGGGGCGTGGGCATGGGCCGCATGAGCTACGATCCGGGCGACCGGCTTCAGGCCCTTTGCTTCTGCCACGCTCGCACGGGTCAGCACCATTGCCGCAGCGCCATCGGAAATAGAAGATGCATTGGCAGCGGTGATCGTTCCGTCTTTGGCAAAGGCAGCGCGAAGCTGCGGAATTTTGTCCGGGTTGCCCTTGAGTGGCTGCTCATCCTTGTCGACCGTGACATTGCCCTTGCGGGTTTTCACTTCGACCGCCACGACCTCGTCGTCAAAGGCGTCGCCTTCGACAGCCGCCTTGGCGCGAGCAAGCGACTCGATTGAAAAGTCGTCCTGCGCTTCCCGGGTCAGTTGATATTCGCCCACGGTTTCTTCTGCAAAACTGCCCATTGCTCTGCCTGGCTCATAGGCATCTTCCAGGCCGTCGAGAAACATATGATCCTTGGCTTCGGTGTGGCCGAGGCGCGCGCCACTGCGCATCTTGGGCAGTAAATAAGGCGCGTTGGTCATGCTTTCCATGCCGCCGGCGACGATGATGTCGATGGAGCCTGCTGCGAGAGCCTCTGCTCCCATGATCGCGGCCTGCATGCCGGAGCCGCACATTTTGTTAACCGTGGTTGCTTCTACCGATTGCGGTAGACCTGCAAAAATAGCTGCCTGACGCGCAGGGGCCTGACCTTGGCCGGCGGACAATACATTGCCCATATAGATGCGCTCGACGTCCGCGCCTGCAACCCCAGAACGTTCCACAGCTGCTTTGACCGCGACAGCACCCAGATGGGACGCGCTGACTTCACCGAGTGCGCCTTGCATGCCGCCCATCGGGGTGCGGGCATAAGAGAGAATGACGATCGGATCGAACTGGGACATGGGTAGACCTTTCTGGGTTTGTTGCGCCGCTGCCAGCAAACGCTAATCTTGCAGACGACATAGGCGCGGGCATTTGTTTTTTCAATTGCGCCATTGAATGCTGGGACTGGCCGTGCCAATCGAACCCAGAAATCTTCTTTGGAGCACCCGTTGCCAGCTTTTCTCTTGCCGATTTTCGGAATTATACTCGGCCTGATTATCGGGAGCTTTCTGGCGACCCTGATACTCAGATGGCCCGAGGGCCGTTCGGTCATCGCTGGCCGCTCATCCTGCGACGCTTGCGGGCGTCAACTGCGGGCATGGGAGTTGATACCGGTGGTGAGCTTTGTCATCCAAGCGGGAAAATGCCGTCAATGCGGAACAATGATCGCTACGGATCATATGGCAATCGAGATTGCCGCAGCGCTGATAGGCGGCCTTGCGCTGTTCGCGGCCCCCGGTTTTGATGGACTGGCAGGAGCGATTTTCGGCTGGCTTCTGCTGACGCTAGCGGCGCTGGACGTAAAGCATCACTGGTTGCCCGACGGTTTGACCATGATACTGGCCGGTTCTGGGCTGATGGCAGGCCTATTGTTCGATTTTCCAACGCTGCAAGACCGTCTGATCGGCGGCATCGCCGGATTTGCCGCCCTAGCCATGATCGCAGCGCTATATAAGAGTATCAGAAAGCGGGACGGTCTCGGCGGCGGCGATCCCAAGATGCTGGGAGCTATCGGCTGCTGGCTGGGCTGGCAGGCGCTGCCACTGGTGCTCCTGGGTGCCAGCCTGATCGGCATCCTGGTTGCGCTGTCCTGGCGACTGCGCGGCAAAAGCGTTACGGTTGACAGCATGTTGCCGCTGGGCAGTCTGATGGCCATCGCGGCTTTTCCGCTCTGGCTTTACCAGACGGCGGGCGCTGGCTTGGCTTACTGATTTACCAATGCTTGCACGGTCACTGGAAAAAGCCGTTGCCAGCGCAAGGCCTGTTCGCTAACAGAGCGTCGATTTCGCTGTTCGTCAATCGACACAGCCAAACAGCCCCTGTGGTGGAATCGGTAGACGCGCTGCACTCAAAATTGAATTCTACCTTAAAAAATTAGCCAAAAACCCTTTAATACCAATGGTTTGAGTAAGGACGAGACTTCCAAAAAGACTTACACATGTCTTACACATTTTGGAGTTTCGTTATGATAGCTGAAAGC